>JBBQTX010000156.1:0-5295 GCA_038234475.1 Caulobacterales bacterium
GTTCAGGCGCAGGGCCTTGAGGTCGGGGTCGCTCATGGCGGGGATCATGTCGGCAAGCGGTGTCATCAGCGTCTCCTCAGAAATGTACGGGGGTCGGACCGGCCGCCGGATCGGCGACCGGCCCTTCCATCAGTCGGAAACTATTCGGCAGCCTTGAGGCGACCGGCCGATTCCTTGCCCGAACGCGAGTCGCGCTCGACTTCGTAGGAAATCTTCTGATTTTCGTTCAGCGTGCCCAGGTCGGACGTTTCAACGGCCGAAGCGTGGACGAAAACGTCCTTGCCGCCGTCATCGGGGGCGATGAAGCCATAACCCTTGGTGGAATTGTACCATTTAACAGTGCCGGTAGCCATTGTGAGACCTCCGTTAGGCGTTGACCGCCGGAGAAAGTCCCGGGTCGGCCTGTCGGGTCTGGATGGGATCGGCTTTGGACCTCGGTGCGCGATGCAAAGGGGCAGCAGCGTTTCGCAAGAGATCGACGAGGCCTCAATTGGGCGCTTTGGCCCGCAATAGCAAGCTGTGCCTTGGCGGTTCCGGCGGAACGCCCATTCGGGGCGTCCCGCCATCCGGCGATCAGTTGGGCATCGATACGGTGTCGGTGACGTGGATGACGCCGTTCGACTGGAACACGTCGGCTTGGGTGACGGTGGCGACGCCACCCTTTTCGTCGGTCAGGATGACGGCGTTGCCGCGCAGCGAGGCGGTCAGGATGCCGCCCTGCACGGTGGTCAGGCGGGCGCGGCCGCCACCGGCGCGGATCTGGCCGATCAGGTCGGCGGCGCTGACCCGGCCGGACACGACATGATAGGTCAGGATCTTGGTCAGGGTCGCCTTGTTGGCGGGCTGGACCAGGGTCTCGACCGTGCCGGCGGGCAGTTTGGCGAAGGCGGCGTTGGTCGGGGCGAAGACCGTGAACGGTCCCGGGCTGGACAAGGTGGGTACCAGACCAGCAGCGGTCACGGCGGCGACCAGGGTGGTGTGATCGCGCGAGTTCACGGCGTTTTCGACGATATTGCGGGTCGGATACATGGCGGCGCCGCCGACCATGACGGTCGCGGGGCCGGCGCTGTCCATGCCGCCCATGCTGTCCATCGAGGAACAGGCTGCGGTGAGCAGGGCACCGGCGGCGAGGGTGGCCACCAGGGCGGCGCGGGTCGGGGTGAAGGTCATGGGGTCTCTCCTGAGCGGCCGTCTATGCGGCTCGTCGGGAGAAACGGTGCCCGGCCGTGCCGGGATGCCGGTTGCGGCGTCTGGCCACGCCCTGCATCCGGGACGTCTCCCCGTGCGTGCGTCGGTCCCGGACGGCAAAACGGCGGCGAAGGCCTTCGCCCTCGCCGCCGTTCGAAGTCGCATGCGTCGGAGACCGACGCCTGAACTCAGCCTTCGGTCTTCAGCTGACCAGCCGATTCCTTGCCCGAACGCTTGTCGCGCTCGATTTCGTAGGAAACCTTCTGATTTTCATCGAGGCCGCGCAGGCCCGCGCCTTCGACGGCGGAGATGTGGACGAACACGTCCTTGCCGCCGTCATCGGGCTGGATGAAGCCGTAGCCCTTGGTGGAATTGAACCATTTAACAGTGCCGGTAGCCATTGTGAGACCTCCGTTAGGCGTTGGCCGCAAGGAATATCCCTGTCGGCCTGTCGGGTCTGAATGGAGCGGCTAGACCTCAGTGCGAAAGCAGAGGGTGGCGTTTCGCAGTAAGATCGACGCTCGGATTGTGGACCGGCGGCGCGATGAAATCAAGACGTGGCGGTCATCCGGCGGCGTCGTCTTCGACTGGGGCCACATAGTGGTCCTGGCACAGCTTGCGCAGGGCGGCGGTCAGGGTCGGGCCGTAAAGCGCGTCCTGGATGCGGTCGAAGCCTTCGGACTGCAGCGCCTGTTTGATGTCGCTGACCGTGCGGCAGCGGCCCTCGCGGGCAATTTCATAAGCGCGTTCAATGGTCGTCGGGCGATGTGTCGATGTCATCCCCCAAGATAGGACCTTGGCCGTGAAAAGCGAGGGCTTGAAACGCGACGCTGTTCCCCGCGACCAGGGCGTCCCGATGACGCACCTTGGCAAGGGGCAGGTCAGCGGCTGTCGACGCTAGAAGGCGATCTGGACGGAGGCGACCAGCGCACCCTTGAACTGGGCACCCTCGGCTTCGGCGTCGGTGCCGTGCCAGCGCAGGTCGAGGGCGGTCTCGTCGGTCAGGGCCCAGGCCACGCCGGCGTTCCAGCCGGTATAGTCGGGCGCGTTGTCCTGTTCGCGCCGCCCGAGAGCGACGCTGGCCCGCAGGCGTTCCGCGAGAGGCCAGCGAAGACGCGTCTCGATCCAGCTCGTGGCGCGGGTCGATCCGAGCCCGTCGGGCGAATGCTCGAGGCGCAGACGGGCGTCTACGGAGCCGAAGTCCCGCATGACGTCGAACTGGAACTCCCACGCGGCGTCGTCGTGGCCTGCGTCGGCTCCGGGACGCCATTTACGGGAGACGGAAGAATCGAACTCCAGCCCTGCGGCCTCGAACTGCCAGCCGGCCTCCGCCTCGGTCTCCAGATGAGACCCGGATGACTCGATCGTCTCGAACTCCACATCGACATAGAAGCCGTTGGCACCGTTCCACTGGACGTCGCCGAACACATAGGGGTCGGAGCCGCTCTTGGATGCGCCCTTGGAGCGGTTGTCGGTGCCGGCCCCCAGCTCGAACGACCAGTGCGACGATCGTTCCGGGCTGTAGCGCGCGGTGTCCCTGTCCTGCGCCGCGACTGCGTTTGGCAAGACCAGGGCGAGGGCGACGAGGCAGAGGAGGGCGCGGATCATCTGCCCAGCCTTTAGCCGACGCCGACCTTGTTGGCGAACTGCTCCGTCGCCTGAGCGTACTCGGCCCGCAGCCGCGCGATCAGCGTCGCGGTCGGCAGCACGTCATGGACCGCGCCGGCACCCTGGCCGGCGGACCAGACGGTCTTCCAGGCCTTGGCCTCTTCCGCCATATCCAGCTTGTGCTCGGGCAGGGACTTCGGGTCGATGCCGTTGGCCTGCAGCGACTTGATCATGAAGTTGGCCGGGATGCCCGACACCGCCGGGGTGTGGACGATGTCGGTCGCTCCCGACTCAATGATCATCGCCTTGTATGCGTCCGGGGCCATGGCCTCGGTCGTGTTGATGAAGCGGGTGCCCAGATAGGCGAAATCGGCCCCCAGCATCAGCGCCGCCGCCACGTCCTGACCGTTCGACAGACAGCCCGACAGGACGATGGTGCCCTTGAAGAACTCGCGGACCTCGTTGACGAGGGCGAAGGGGTTGATGATGCCCGCGTGGCCGCCAGCGCCGTTGGCGACCAGGATCAGGCCGTCGACGCCGGATTCAGCGGCCTTGCGCGCATGACGGACATTGGCGATGTCGTGGAAGACCACGCCGCCATAGCCGTGCACCGCATCGACGACGTCGCGCACTGCGCCCAGCGAGGTGATGACCAGGGGCACCTTCTCCTCGACCGTCACCATCATGTCGGCCATCAGGCGCGGATTGGTCGGATGGACGATGTGATTGACGCCATAGGCGGCGGCGTCGGGGTGCAGGCGTGACTTGATCTCGTGCAGCCACTCCCGATAGCCCTCGGTGGTGCGCTGGTTGAGCGACGGAAAGGTGCCGATCACGCCGGCGTTGCAGGCCTCGACCACCAGATCGGGCCCGGACACCAGGAACATCGGCGCGGCGATGACCGGCAGTTTCAGACCTTGTTGCAGTGAAGCCGGAATGGCCATGACGTTTCCCCGGGTTGTCTTTGGCTACGGATAGCGGGCTGTCGCCGGGGAAGGCAAATCCCCATTCCTCCCCCCGAGCGCAGCGACGGGGGGAGGGGGACCGCCGGAACCGCAGTGGAGGGGGCGACACCGGAAGCCGGCGGATGTGGCTGGCCCCCTCCACCATCCTTCGGATGGTCTTCCTCCCCCGTTGGGGGAGGATTGTGATGACGCGGCCTTCGGCGCTAGAGCAGTCTCATGACCACCGACGTATCCAACCTGTCCCAACTGGGGCAGCACACGCTCCAGCCGACCAACCCGGAAACGGCCGAGTTGGAGCGGGTCCACAACCCGCACCCCGACACCCTTTACCTGGCCCGGTTCACGGTGCCGGAGTTCACCAGCCTGTGCCCGGTGACGACCCAGCCCGACTTTGCCCACATCGTCATCGACTATGCGCCGGGCGACTGGCTGGTCGAGAGCAAGTCGTTGAAGCTGTACCTGACCAGTTTCCGCAATCACGGGGCCTTCCACGAGGACTGCACCGTCGCCATCGGCAAGAAGATCGCCGACCTCCTGGCCCCGAAATGGCTGCGCATCGGCGGCTACTGGTACCCGCGCGGCGGCATCCCGATCGACGTCTTCTGGCAGACGGGGGTCGCGCCGGAGGGGCTGTGGCTGCCGGACCAGGGCGTGCCGACGTATCGCGGGCGGGGTTGAGCTGACATTCTTCCCCCGCTTGCGGGGGAAGTGTCCCGGCGCTCGCGCAGCGAGCCAGGGACGATGGGGGTCGTTCAACCTTGGCGACCGAAGACAGGAATTCCCTCATCGACCCTGTTCGAGCTTCGCTCGAAGACGGGCCACTTCTCCCGCAAGCGGGAGAAGAAACAAGGGCGCGCCTCCCGCTCGCAACCTGGAGCCGCCGTTCCCGGGCTTCATGTATGCGGCGGTGGGCAGCTATATCGCCCGCATCCAGCGCATCTTCGACATCCGGTTCCGGCACGATCCGCCGCTGTGGACGACGTGGGTGCTGGCGGCGGCACCAATCACTCCCGCCTCTCGCCCCTCGCCCCTCGGCCCGCTAAAGGGGGGACATGACCACAACCACCACCGACGTCGTCATTCTGGGCGGGGGCCACAACGGGCTGGTGTGCGGCTTTTATCTGGCGAAGGCCGGGCTGAAGGTCATGGTGCTGGAGCGGCGGCATGTAGTCGGCGGGGCGGCGGTGACCGAGGCGTTTCACCCGGGATTCCGCAACTCGACGGCCAGCTATACCGTCAGCCTGCTGAACCCGAAGATCATCGCCGATCTGGAGCTGGCGCGGCACGGGCTGCGGGTGGTCGAGCGCAAGGTGTCGAACTTTCTGCCGTTCGACGACGGCCGATATTTCCTCGCGGGCGAGGGACGAACGCAGGGGGAACTGGCGAGATTCTCGACGCGGGATGCGGAGCGGCTGCCCGAGTATGAGCGGCGGCTGGAGGTCATCGCGGCGGTGCTGCGCGACTGGATCCTGAAGGCCCCGCCCAACATGGTGGAGGGCGGCTGGATGGCCATGCTGCCGGAGCTGCTGAAGGG
>JBBQTX010000157.1:0-5284 GCA_038234475.1 Caulobacterales bacterium
AAATACGAGATGGACAAGGCGTCCGGCGCCCTGTTCGTCGACCGTTTCCTGCACACCGCCATGTACTATCCGGGCAATTACGGCTTTGTGCCCCACACCCTGGCTGACGACGGCGATCCCTGCGACGTGATCGTGCTGAACCCGACGCCCGTGGTGCCCGGCTGCGTCATCCGCTCGCGCCCCATCGGCGTGCTGATGATGGAGGACGAGGCCGGCGGTGACGACAAGATCCTGGCCGTACCCGTCGACGCCCTGCACCCCTATTACACCGACATCGCCAGCTACCGGCAGCTGCCGACCATCATGGTCGAGCAGATCGAGCATTTCTTCACCCGCTACAAGGATCTGGAGAAGAACAAGTCGGTGCGGGTCAAGCGCTGGGGCGACGCCGGCGAGGCCGCCGACCTGATCGTCCAGGGCATGCGCGCCCACGACGAGGCCGTGGCGGCGGCCGTCAAGGGCAAGGCCGCCAACGCCGCCTGATTGCCCGCGCGGCTTCGACCCCGAACCGCCAGGACGGTCGGGGCCTTCAAGGCCGCGGCAGGCGCTGACGCGTTGAGGCTCACCAGCCGGATCCGGGATCATGCGTCCCGTGTTCGGTCCCTCGATCTGTTGAGCGAGGCCACGGCCGAAACCCGCGTCGCGGCCCGGGCTCAGGTCGTCTTCCTGCGCCGTGTCCGCTTCGGTTTGCCGGTCGCGGCGGCGGTGTCGACTGGAGGCGCAGGCAGGGCTGTCCCGTCGGGGAACGGCTCCGCGGTCGGCTCCGCCGGCATTGTCAGCTTCAGCCGTGATTTTCCGCGCTGGGCCAGGGCGTCGGTCAGGGCGCGCCAGTCGGCCCCCAGGCGGATCGCGGTCTCCAGATCGTCGCCGGGATGGCCCGGCTCGCGTCCGGCCAGGCGCGACTTCAGATGGCGGCAGGTGGCGAGAAGGTTCGAGGCTGCGGACAGGTCGGCCGGCGCGCCCCTGAACCGGCCGATGTCCTCAAGCGTCGCATAGCGCCAGCCCGCTTCCGGCGGCATGTCCAGCACCATGGCCCAGCGCAGGTCGGCGTCAACATGTTCACCCAGGTACAGCCAGGCCTCGGCGTCAGGGCCCCGGCGATAGTGTCCCGGCTGGGTCGGCAGGCCGTGGGCCCCATAGATCCTGAGCGCCAGCGCCTCGACCTCGGCCATGACGGGCAGGGCGGCGACGGCGACCTGCCCGGCGCGCTCCCAGACGTCGGCGGCCGTGGCGACGGCGGATGGACGCTCCGGTCGACGGCGTCCCGACAGCAATCGCCGCCACATCGCTGGTCGTCCCTAGTTATTGCTCAGCGTGTTGGCCACCGAGATATCCGAGACGACGCGCGACACCTGCTGGACCAGTTCGAAGAATTTGCGCACCTCGGCCGACAGGGCCCGGGGCGCATAGATGATGTCCTCTGGCTGGACGACGAAGGCGTTGGCGGTGAAGAAGCCGGAGGCCTCTTCCAGGTTCAGGCGATAGACCACCGGAACGCCCTTGAGTGTCGCCGGCTGGGTGACGCCCAGGGCCTCGGCGACTTCGGGGCGTTCGAAGCGAAACACCAGGACCGAGCGGGCGTTGGCGAAATTGTCATTCAGGCCACCGGCGCTGCTGAGCGCGCCCGCCAGGGTCGTGACGCCCGCGGGCATGTCGGTCTGGCTGACGGAGCCCAGGGCCCCGAAGGTGTTGAAGCGGCGGGGCGTATAGACCAGGTTCACCTGGTCTCCGCGCTGCAGACGCACATTCTCGGCGAACTCGGTGCTGACGGCGGACAGGGGCGCGCTGAACGTTTCGGTCCCCCGGCGCACCTGAACCTGGATGTCCTCGACCGGACGGGCGGCACCGCCGACGGCGGCGATGGCGTCGAGGATGGTATCGCCGTTCACAGACAGGGGTGCGCGGCCCGGCTGTTTGACCTCGCCCAGCACGGTCACGGTATTGGACAGGTTTTCCTCCACCGCCAACGTAACCTGGGGATTGCCGACCCGACCCTGCAGCGCCCGGCGGATGGCGGCCGCGGCTTCCGTGGTCGTCAGACCGGCGACGCGCACGGCTCCGGCGAAGGGGACCGAGACCGCGCCGTTGCGATCCACGGTGGCCAGCGGCAGGGACTGGTTCCCGGATTGCACGCCCTCGTCGCCATTGCCGCGCCCGAACAGAGATCCGCTCGGCTCGAAGATGGCGATGTTCAACCGGTCGCCCTCGCCGATGACGTCCACCGGCGAGGTGCTGGCGGCGTTGACGAGCGATCCTGCGGAACGACCGGGAACGGCCCGGATACGCTCGGCGGCGGCATAGTCCAGGTTGACCATGGCGTAGTCTGCGCCGTCGGCGTCCACGGCCGCGCCGCGTTCGACCGCGCGCCCGGAGGGGCCGTCCCTCGGCAGGGTCGAGCAGCCGCCGAGGAGGGCGACGATCAGCAGGGCGAGGAGAGATCGCTTCATGATGTCCGAACTCGAAAATACAGCGCCGTGATTACCGGCCTTTGAGCGGCGACGCCACCGTCTAGTCGTGGGACCGGGTCAGCAGACCAGCCCGACCCGCTGCGCCACCTCCGCGAAGTGACGGTCCCAGGTCGGCGCCGTGTAGGGCGGCGCCTTTGGCGGATGGCGGGTGGCGGTTTCCAGCGCGGTTAGCCAGCCCAGGCCGTCCAGTGGATCGATCAGCCGGGCCCCGGGCACCAGTTCCCTGTGGGCCGGGATGTCGGACGCGATCAGCGGCACGCCGAGCGCCGAGGCCTCGACTGCGGGCAAGTCGAATCCCTCGACGGACGAGGGCGCGACCAGGGCTCGGGCGCTGGCCATCAGCGTGGCCAGGGCCGAGTCCGGCAGATCCGCAGCCTGGTGGACGAGGCCGCGCAGGGCAGGCGAGCGTTCCAGATGATCCAGCACCGACTCATTCTCCCAGCCATAGCGGCCGACCAGCACCAGCTGGGGGGCGGCGTCGCCCATCCGCTCCTGCAACCGGCGCCAGATGGTCAGCAGGAAGGCGAGATTCTTGCGCGCCTCAATCGTGCCGATGTGCACGAAATAGGGGCGCGGTGTGGCCGCCGTCGGCCGGATCAGGAAGGTCGGCTCGAGCCCCAGATGGACGGCGTCGATCGGCGGTGGCGTCACGCCCTCGCGCGCAGCGAAGGCGACCAGCTCCTGCGCGGTGTAGCGGGAGTTGACGAGAATTCTCGAGGCGTAACGCAGCGTGGTCAGGACCCGGTCGCGATGCTTGTCGCGGTCACCGGGCCGGCAGAACTCCGGATGGGTGATGGGGATCAGATCGTGCAGCAGGATGATTCGCTCGATCCCCCGGTCTCGCAGCTCGATCAGAATGCGCGGGTCGCTCAGACCGGTGTGGCCGACGTTGAAGTAAAGGCTGCTCGGCGGAAGGTTCTGGATCCACTGCGACCGGAACAGCTGTTTCCAGACGCGGGCGCGGCGGCCGGGGGTTTTGGCCGGGTCGGCCGGCGGTTTGCCGATGACCGACTCGCCCGCCTTCTCGTCGCTGCTGAGCGCGGTCATCAGCCGCATCTCGTCCTCGGTCAGCGACCGCTCGAAGAAGTCTCCGGTCCAGCGGGACCGCAGCGTCTCGACGCATTTGCGGAACCAGGTCTCGTCGACCGCGACAAGTTGCTCCTGACGCCCCCGGACGGGCGTGACCTGTACGTCCGGCAGGGACAGCAGCCACTCGGCATAGGCCAGGCAGACGCGGTCGACGCCGGTGGGGGCTGTGCGTTCGGCCCGGCTCAGCAGCCGGCTGGCGTCGAACAGGACGGACCGGGTCACGACAGGCCGACGCGGCCGTACAGCTCCGCCAGACGTCCCTTGTACGCCTCGATCGAGAAGCGCGCCGCCTGCGCCAGGCCACGCCGCACCAGATCGGCACGGAGACCCTCGTCGCCGTCCAGGGCGCGCAGACCGCGGGTCATCGCCGGGACGTCATAAGGGTCGACCGAGATGGCGGCGTCGCCCGCAACTTCCGGCAGGGATCCGCCGGTTGAGGTCAGGACGGCCGTGGACAGGGCCATCGACTCAAGCACCGGGAGGCCGAAGCCTTCATAGAGGGAGGGGAACAGGGTGGCCTTCGCACCTCGGATCAGGCTGATCAGCAGGGAAAAGGGCATATATTCGTACCGGCGGATGCGCTGGGCGCTGGGCCCGCCGTCGCGCATCACCTGGTTCAGCAGCGCGGTCTCGCCCTCGTCCAGCCAGGCCCGTCCGCCGACGATCACCAGCGGCGTCATCAGTCCGGAGGCCAGATAGGCCTCGACGACGCGTCCGAGGTTTTTCTTGGGCTCAACGGCACCGAAATGGAGGAAGTACTCCTTCCAGCCCAGGCTGAAGACGCCCTCCAGTTCGGTCGTCACATCGGCCTGCGATCGCGATGTCAGGGCGGCGGGCAGATGGACCGCCTGATAGGTGTTGGTCACCCGGTCCTCGGACACGCCCAGCAGGCGAATGACATCCTGGCGGGTGGTTTCCGACACCACTGCGATGTGGTCGGCCCGCTTCGCGATCGCCTGGCACAGCGCCATGTAACCGGGCTTGTCGTCCAGGGTCGTGTGCGGGAGACGCAGCGGGATAAGGTCGTGAATGGTGTAGATGTTGGGCACGCCACGCGCATGCAGGGGGACGGTCGCTGTCCAGTGCATGGCGTCGGGGGCCTTGAGGCCGCCGGACACGTCGAAGCGGACCGGGGTTTCCTTGCGGTAGGCGTCGAAGGAGCGGTTCGCGATCTGGAACAGGTCCTGTGCCGCCCAGAAGCCGCTTGCGTCGGGCCGCCCGCCGCCCCGCGACGGCCACTCGACCTCGCCGCTGGGCAGGATCGGCCAGACCGTGCGGCCCGCGCGGCTGCCGAGCGTGCGCAGGAAACGATCAAGCTTCTTCGGTTTGCGGCCCGGTCGTTCAGCGTCGACCAGGGCGGCCTCGTTCAGCACGTTGCTGGCCGAGCGCGAGGCGCGCGGACCATACAGGACCTGCCCCTCGATCCCCAGCAGTCCCAGGGTCGACAACAGGTTTCTGCCATAGGTCGCGATGCCGGAGCCCTTCGCCAGGGCGAGGTTGTAGCCGTCGACACAGACCGTCACCGGCGAGCGCGGTGGGCCGGCGACAGCCGTGGTCGACGATTCGCGCCCTTGTCGGGAGAAAACCTCTGGATTTTCAGCGCGGAGCGAACGCTCCACCACATCAGGCGACGTATCCAAATCAAGCCTTCGGCGTGGTTTTTGCGGTGCCGTGCCAAGCGTGCACGGCCAGCGAGCGGGGTAGACCCTTGCCCGGCGAGGGTCAAC
>JBBQTX010000158.1:0-5214 GCA_038234475.1 Caulobacterales bacterium
GACCGTCGTCTTCCTCGGTTTCGGCTTCCACAAGCAGAATGTGGACCTGTTGAGTGGCCCCGCATCGGAGCGGAAGGAGGTCTTTTCGACAGCGTGTGGCGTCCCAAATTCCCAACGTCGAGCCTTCGAAGCGCGGATCAGAGCGGGGATTTCCAAGGATGCGAACATCCGAATGGAAGACGCCAACTGCGACAAGTTCTTCGCGCAGCATGGGCAAGAGATCGCTCTCTAGCGGCAACTTGAGGCGGCCGACGCGGAACCCCTCCGCGCCGGCCATGCCCGCCGCGCGCCGAAGGAGAAGCGCCGCGAGCTGTCGGTGTTGTTTCGATCACCGCCGACTGGACCGCCCCGGCTCCGTTCCCCGGGGATGCCGGCGCGCCATGCTTTGCCGCGCCGGATTCGATCAGAGGGCCGCGGCGTAGAGCTGGCGACCTTCCGGTGTTTCGAGGACTTCGGCGTAAGCGGCCGGGCCGGGGATGCCCTTGGCCAGCGCGAGGGCATCCGCGCCCTTTTGGAGGCTCTCCAGCGCGGACGAGCGCCGGGTGCTCCAGTCGGTCACGGCGGGGGCCTGGAGGGCACCCAGGCCCGGCTCAGGGGCGGGCGAGGCGCGTTTGAAAAGGGCGGTTCTCGCGAGCCCATTGCACGGCGAGTCCACCCCGCTGATTTCCGTGATGCGAAGGCCTATGGGCCTGCGCCGGGTGCGTTGGCCGCAAAAGCTCTTCTCAATCGGCCTCCATCCGCCTTATCAGGGCAGCTCGGGGCGACGTCCGGGAAAATCGACCGGTCATCGGCCGCAAAGGAGACAGCCGATGAAACGCGTCCGGACCACGAGGCGATCAACCGCGACGCCGTCCGAAGCTCCGCCCGCCCTCGTGCGACCCGAGGCCGCAAAGGGACCGGTGCTGCTACTTTCGCAAGGCTTCTCCAAATGGCTTGCCGCCAACGATTGCAGCGTCGCCCTGACCACCTACCAGGCCGGCAGGCTGTTCATGGTCGGACGCAAGGCCGACGGCACGGTGCGCGCCCATGAACGGCTGATCGAGCAATGCCAGGGACTGTGGACAGACGGCCAGTCCCTCTGGACCAGCGGCCTGTATGCCCTGTGGCGCTTCGAGAACGATCTCGATCCCGGCACGGTCACGGCGGCGGGCGTCGACCGCGTATTCGTCCCGCGCGAAGGCCGGGTAACCGGCCAGATCGACGTGCACGACATCGGCATCGGCGACCTCGCCCAGTTCGGCGGACCCGCGGGTGCCGCGCCGATCTTTGTCTCGACAGCCTTCAACTGCCTGGCCACGCTCGATGATCATGCCAGCTTTCGTCCTGTTTGGCGCCCCCCCTTCATCAGCCAGATGGTGGGCGAGGACCGCTGCCATCTGAACGGCATGGCCATGGACAACGGCCGCGTCGCCTTTGTCAGCGCGGTCAGCCGCTCGGACGTCGCCGACGGCTGGCGCGAACGTCGTCGCGACGGGGGCGTGGTGCTGGATGTCGGCACCGGTGAGGCGGTCGCGACGGGTCTCTCGATGCCGCATTCGCCACGGGTTTATGACGGCCGGCTCTGGGTGCTGAACTCCGGCCTGGGCGAGCTCAGCGTGATCGATCCAAAGGACGGGACGGTGACGCCGGTCGCCTTCTGTCCCGGCTATGCGCGCGGTCTGGCCTTCGTCGGTCGGTATGCCGTGATCGGCCTGTCACGGCCCCGCCGGAACCAGACGTTCGAGGGCCTGGCGCTGGATGAAAGATTGGCGGCCAAGGACGCCGCGCCGCGTTCGGGCCTGCTGGTGGTCGACATCGACACCGGCCGCACGGTCGAATGGCTGCGCTTCGAGCACACCATAGACGAACTGTACGACGTCGCCGTCCTGCCCGGGGTGCGCCAGGCCGAAATCATTGGCTTCCAGGGCGACGAGATCAAACAGGTCGTGCGCGTCGGCACCGACCTGTCGGCAGGAACGGCCCGGAGCTAGGGCAGCCGAGGCGCTCGGGCATGGACATGGTCCCTCCCCGGCCCCAGCCTTACGGAATGGTCGATTCGTCCGCCGCCGGGCGGCCTGGATTCTATGAGTTCTTCGCCGGCGGGGGCATGGCTCGCGCCGGGCTGGGTGCCCGTTGGCAATGTCTGTTCGCCAACGACATCGACCCCGCCAAGGGCGAAGCCTATCGCGACAACTGGGGTGGGCGGGAGCTGCGGGTTGGCGACATCGCCGACGTCCCGATCGGCGACCTGCCCGGCGTCGCCGATCTCATGTGGGGCTCCTTTCCCTGCCAGGATCTGTCGCTGGCCGGTGCCGGAGCCGGGTTGGGCGGCGTCCGCTCTGGAACCTTTCACGCCTTCTGGGACGTCGCGCGCGGACTGGTTGCGGCCAAGCGCGCGCCCCGGATCGTGACGGTCGAGAACGTCTGCGGCACCCTGACCTCGCGTGGAGGTGGCGATTTCGAGGTAATCTGCCGGGCCTTCGCCGAGGCCGGATACCGATGGGGTGCCTTGATCATCAACGCCGACCGGTTCCTGCCCCAGTCCAGACCCCGGCTGTTCGTGATCGGCGTGCACCGGGACGTGGCGGTCGCGCCCGGGCTGACCTCTGTGGTTCCGCTCGAGCCGTTTCATTCCGCGGGACTGGTCCGGGCGGTCGGGCGGCTGCCCGGCAGTCTGGCCGACACCATGGTCTGGTGGAGTCTGTCACCACCTGATACCGGGCCGGTTCCCTTCGCCAGCCTTGTCGATGATGGCGAGACCGGCCAGCGCTGGCATTCGCAGGCCCAGACGACCCGGCTGCTGGCCCTGATGTCGGCGGTCAATCTGGCCAAGGTCACGGCCGCACAGGCCGGCGGCGGGGGGGCCAGCGGCCGGCGCGCCGTCGGAGCCCTGTTTCGGCGCACCCGTCGTGATCCAGGCGGCGGCAGGGTGCAGCGCGCCGAGGTGCGGTTCGACATGGCCGGATGCCTGCGGACTCCGGGCGGCGGGTCCAGCCGACAGGCGCTGCTGGTGATCGACGAAGGCCGGGTGCGGTCTCGGCTGATGTCACCGCGCGAGACGGCGCGGCTGATGGGGTTGCCCGAAGACTACCGGCTGCCGACCCGCGACAGCGCCGCCTTTCACCTGACCGGAGACGGCGTGGCGGTGCCGGTCGTGCGATATCTGGCCGACCGGCTGTTCGAACCGCTGCTGGAGTTGGGCGCGGCGAAGGTCCTGGCCGCTTGATCTGCGAGACAATGACAGACTTGCAACGGCGCGCGGCAGGGCCTCATATGGCCCTTGGGGGGATCGGGGAGCGGAACCATGAGAGCGATTTTACTGGGCCTTGCGGTCTTGGCGGCGGCGGCGACACCGGTCCGGGCGGAAACCTGGAACTCCTTCTCGCGCAGCACGAACAACGTCTTCATGGCCGACACCGACAGCATAGCCGTCAATGGCGACATCACGTCGATCCGGGTGGCGACCGCGCCGCTGAGGGGCGCGGCGGGTGACTACAGCCATTCGGTCGAGGTCTATGAGTTCCAGTGCCCGTCCAGCAAATGGCGGACCTCCGGGGTGACGGACTACGGCGCGGACGGGGCCGAGGCGGACCGGTATCCGGAGGAAGGCGGGTCCTGGGAGGACGTGCGCCCCAGGACCCTTCCGGACTATCTGAAGCAGATCGCCTGCGACGGCTCGCGCGCCGAGCCGCCGACCTGGCCGACGATCCAGGCCTTCATCGACGCCGGACGGCCCTGAACGACGTCAGGCGTCGACCGCCGCGTCGAGGGCGTTGGCCTGGATGAATTCGCGGCGCGGTTCGACCACATCGCCCATCAGTTTGGCGAACAGGTCCGATGCCTCTTCCTGATGCTCGACCTGCACCTTCAGCAGGGTGCGGGCGTTGACGTCCAGCGTCGTCTCCCAGAGTTGCTCCGGGTTCATCTCGCCGAGGCCCTTGTAGCGCTGGATAGCAAGGCCCTTCTTGCCGGCTTCGAGCACCGCGTCGAGCAGGTCGAGGGGTCCACGGATGGTGACCGACTTGTCCTTGCGGCGGTAGACCGAGGGGGCGGCGAACAGGCCGTCGAAGGCGACCGAGCGTTCGGCCAGACGACGAGCGTCCAGCGAGCGGATCAGCGCCTCTTCCAGCACGATGCGTTCGGTGACCGCGCGGCGCACGCGCTCGAAGGCTACGGCTCCCTGCGCGCCCGGCGCGCCGGTCCAGGGACCGTCGCCTTCCTCGGCATAGAGGTTGAACCGGTCTGCGGCCCTGGTCGGATCGGCGGGGTCTTCGTCGAACAGGCCGGCCAGCGCCGCCTGTTCGATGGCGAAGGTCGGGGCGCGCTGCGACAGGCGATCGACGCCAGCCTTGAAGGCCTTGGCCTCGCGGACCAGGGCCTGCAGGTCCAGACCCGTACGGCGCTCGCCGCCCGGCAGGTCCAGTTCGGCCTCGGACGACCCTTCCTCGATCAGGTAGGAGTCCATCTCGGACTGGTCCTTGAGGTAACGCGACTGCTTGCCCTTGGAGACCTTGTAGAGCGGCGGCTGGGCGATATAGATGTGGCCGCGCTCGATCAGCTCGGGCATCTGCCGATAGAAGAAGGTCAGCAGCAGGGTCCGGATGTGGGCGCCGTCGACGTCGGCGTCGGCCATGAGGATGATCTTGTGATAGCGCAGCTTGTCGGCGTTGAAGTCGTCGCGGCCGATGCCGGTCCCGAGCGCCAGAATGAGCGTGCCGATCAGTTCGGATGACAGCATGCGGTCGAAGCGGGCGCGCTCGACGTTCAGGATCTTGCCGCGCAGGGGAAGGACGGCCTGGTTCTCGCGGTTGCGGGCCTGTTTGGCCGAGCCGCCGGCGCTGTCGCCCTCGATGATGAACAGTTCGGACTTGGCCGGATCGCGTTCCTGACAGTCGGCCAGCTTGCCGGGCAGGGACGAGATTTCCATGGCCGACTTGCGCCGTGTCAGGTCGCGGGCCTTGCGGGCGGCCTCGCGGGCGGCGGCGGCCTCGATGATCTTGCCGACCACCAGTTTGGCCTCGACCGGATGTTCCTCGAACCAGGTCGACAGGCCTTCCGAGCACAGGCCCTCGACGGCGGGACGGACTTCGGACGAGACCAGTTTGTCCTTGGTCTGGGAAGAGAATTTCGGGTCGGGAACCTTGACCGACAGGACGCAGGTCAGGCCCTCGCGGGCATCCTCGCCCGAGACCGAAACCTTCTCTTTTTTCGCGGCCCCGGCGGCGTCGATATAGC
>JBBQTX010000159.1:0-5208 GCA_038234475.1 Caulobacterales bacterium
TCATGACAGACAGCCCGTGGCCCATGTATGGTGCCCATGCGGACCGCGGTCTGGGTGGCGCGGTATTGGGGGATATACGCCCCCGCGCCCGCCGGCGGCGTGGTCGTGGTCAGCCAGCGCTGGGCCTGATTGGCCGGGGCACCCCACATGGGCCACGGGCTGTCTGTCTTGAGGCGGTTGATCTTGGCCGCGACGTGATAGCGGTTGTTGGTGTTGTGCGGCTTGTCGACCACGTTGGACGCGAGGAATTTCCACATCGCCGACCATGGCGCACCGGTCAGCTTCAGCCGTGCGGCCGTGCCGACGGGGAAGCCGAAATTGAAGTCAAAGCCAACCAGAACCCGGTCGCCGCGCTTGCGGTGCTCGGCGAGCAACGAGGCCAGCATCGCCTCGCCCTCGGCCCGCGTCGCGACATTGTGGGTCTCGCTATAGAGGCGGAAGCGCACGTCGCGCTTGGCCACGCCGATCCAAACGGAGCTGTCGCCGAGCTTCTTGCCCTCGGCGGCGGTCCAGTCAGCAATGATGTAGGCGTCGAACAGGCGGGCCACGGGGGCGCTCCGGGATACTCTGGAAACAGGATGGGGGGTTCTAGCCTTCCGGGGGCGGGGGAGGAAGGGCGCGCGCCCTTTTCCCCTCAGCCCTTCAGCAACGCCTCGAGATGCGACAGCCAGCGGCGGCCGAGGCGCAGCGCCTCACCGGGGGAGCTGGTCTGGACCGGCAGGGTGGCGTCCCACAAGGCCAGTTCGAACTCAGGATGTCGGGCGTCGGCGAACAGCAGGCGCAGGGTCACCTGTTCGGCGTCGGGGGCCATCAGGTCCAGCGCCTTGCGGGCCTCGCCGCGTCGCACGCGGGCGACGACATGGCCATCGACGATGATCTCGCCGCCCTCGATTTCGTCAAAGGCATAGACGAGGCCCGAGGCACCGCGGTTCCACAGCACCGCCACCTGGGCACCGTCGAAATCGAGGCCAGCGGCGCGGCCCTCGGCGGGCGACAGGGCCTCGGCTTCGGGGACGGCGCCCAGCGATTTCAGCAGGGCCCGCTTCATGCGCCGGGCCGGCTCCATCCACCAAGCCAGCACCAGGGACCCGGTGGTCAGGGCCGCGGCCGCCAGCGCCACCAGCAGGATGACCCGGAGCGCCTCGGCCACGGTCTAGTCCTCCAGCTCGAGGACCACGGGGACATGGTCGGAGGGCTTGTCCATATCGCGGGCGTCGCGGTGGGTCTCGATGCCGATGAAGCGGTCGGCTGCCTGGGGAGACAGCAGGTGGAAATCGATGCGGATGCCATGGTCGCGCTGCCAGGCCCCGGCCTGATAGTCCCAGAAGGTGTAGGTCCCCGGCGGCTGCCGGCCCAGTTCGTCGGCCTCGGACAGGCCAAGGTTTTTCAGCGCCCGGAAGGCCGCGCGGCTCTCGGGCTGGAACAGGGCATCGGTGACCCAGGCGGAGGGGTTTTTCGCATCCTCGGGCGTCGGGATGACATTGTAGTCGCCGCACAGGGTGAAGGGCTCTTCCAGCGCCAGCAGGTCGCGGGCGTGGGCCTGAAGCCGGTCGAACCACGACAGTTTGTAGGCGAATTTCGCTGTGTCGATCGGGTTTCCGTTGGGCAGATACAGGCCGCCGACGCGGACGGGGCGGGGGGCCTCGATCACGGCCTCGATATAGCGGGCCTGCTCGAACTCGGCCTCGACGCCTGAGGTGTCGGTCCCCGGCAAGCCGCAGCGCACGTCGGAGACCGGATATTTCGATAGCAGGGCCACGCCGTTGTAGGTCTTCTGGCCGTGGACCTCGATGTTGTAGCCGAGCGATTCAATGGCCTCGCGCGGGAATTTCTCGTCCAGGCATTTGATTTCCTGGAAGCAGCAGACGTCCGGCTGGGCCGCCTCCAGCCAGGCCAACACCGTCGGCAGGCGGGCGTTGACCGAATTCACATTCCATGTGGCGATGCGCATGCCCCTGCTTAGGGCGCATCGGGCGGGTCTGTGAAGCGCTGATCGTGCAAACGAAAACGCCCCGGGGCGAACCCCGGGGCGTCATCGTGGTCGCGAAGACGGTGTCGACTACTCGGTCGGAGCCGCAGCGGGGGCCGGGGTCAGGGTGCAGCCACCGCCGATGCGCTGCGCGGTGGCGCACGGGTAGATCTGTTGGGTCACGCCCTCGTTGTTGACGCGGGCGATGTAGCCTTCGCCCTCGGCGGCGCATTTGGCCTCGTAGAAGCGGCCGTTGGCGTTGGAGCCCATCAGGCGGACCTGTGACACGTCGCAGGCGGCGGCCTCGGTACCGGCCAGTTTGGGCTTGAAGCCGGCGGCCTGTTCGGCACCGGTGGTGAAGCGGCAGGTCCCGCCGACCGAGGCGATCTGCAGGCAATCCTGAAGCTGCCAGCCCGTCGCGACCTTCTCCAGCCAGTAGCCGTCCACGCCGGCGCAGCCGACCTCATAGACGACATTGTCCCGGTCGCTCTTGCCGATGGCGACGGCTTCGTCGATCAAGCAGGTGACGCCCGCGTCGCGGGCCCAGCCACCGATGACGGCCACGCCGTTCATGTTGGCAGGCATGAGGCACTGCTGGCCGACGTCGGCGGCGGGGTCCCGCATGCGGGCGGTGGCGGCGGTGCCGGCCAGCTCGAGACAGTTGTAGGTCTCGGGCGGGGTCGCGGCGATGACGATATAGCCCGGTCCGGTGGTGCAGGTGGCTTCGTAGATGGCCTGCTGGGTGGCATTGACGCCCGGTTGGGTCGCCTCGCTGACCTGGCAGTCGACTCCGGCGGTGGTGATCAGGGCCTGAGCGGAGGCCTTGATTTCCTCGGGAGTCGGGGGCGGAGGCGTCGGTGCCTGCTGCTCACGCCTGGATCCACGGTCCCGGCGACCTCCGCCGATGCGACCCGGCAGCACGCCATCGCCGCGAATCGACCCGGAGGCGTTGTCCGATTCCGATCGCCCGCCCGGATCTTGCGGCGGCGTCTCGGGATAGTCCTGCGCGAGGGCAGGGGAGGCTGCCGCAAGGGTCAGCGCCAAGGCACCGCCCACAACCGCGAGCAACTTTTTGAGGGACACGGGTACACTCCGGGTGAGGAAATTGTGCCGAAACCCTTGGCCGCCTGTTGTGTCCGGGTCAAGGCGACACACGCGACAGCGCTGGACGGGCCGGGCCGTATCGGGGTATCCATGGCTGCGTTGCTATTGGAGACTGACTTGGCGGACGGCGTCTTTCCGACGACCCCGGGAGAGTCGGCGACGCGCGACGCGCGCGGCCTGACCTATCCCCACCCCGTCCCGCCCGAGTTCGGCGAGGCAATTCAGGTCGCGCCTGGCGTGCTGTGGATGCGGCTATCGATGCCGCTCTCGCTGAACCACATCAATGTCTACGCCGTCGAGGACGGAGACGGCTGGGTGCTGGTCGACACCGGATTGAACCTTCCCGACACGCGCGCCCGCTGGGATGCCCTGCTGGCCGGACCGCTCGGCGGGCGGCCGGTGACGCGGGTGATCTGCACCCACATGCATCCTGACCATATCGGCCTGGCGGGCTGGCTGTGCGAGCGGCTGGACGCGCGCCTGGTCATGACGCGGGTGGAATATGTCACTGGCCGGATGCTGTTGGCCGACACAGGCCAGCCGGCCCCGCAGGCGGCGGTCGAGTTCTATCACGCCGCCGGCTGGGACGAGACCCAGCTGGACGGCTTCCGGCGCGAGTTCGGTCAGTTCGGACGCGCGGTTTCGCCGATGCCGGCCGGCTATATCCGGATGCGGGAGGGCGATCGCATCCCCATCGGCGGGCAGGACTGGCTTGTCGTGGTGGGCGAGGGTCACAGCCCTGAGCACGCCTGCCTGTGGCGCGAGGCCGACGGCGTTGTCCTCGGCGGTGACCAGATCCTGCCGAGGATATCGTCGAACGTCTCTGTCTGGCCGACCGAGCCGCACGCAGACCCGCTCGGCGACTGGCTGGCGTCGCTGGAACGGATGAAGACGGTGTTTCCCGATGAGGTCTTGGTGTTGCCTTCCCACGGCGAGCCGTTCCACGGCGTCCAGGCGCGGCTCGACGCGCTGATCCGCGGGCATATGGCGGGGCTGACCCGACTGGAACGCGCGCTGAAGACCCCGAAGCGGACGGTGGATGTGTTCCCGGCCCTGTTCGCACGGCCCGTCGGCGACGGCGTCCGCGGCATGGCGACGGGCGAGAGCGTCGCGCATCTGAATTATCTGACCCAGCGGGGCCGTGCCCGCCGCACCGAGGATGCCGATGGGGTCCATTGGTGGACCGCGACCAGAAAGAGGAAACCGGCGTGACCGATCAAGTTCAAACCACCTTGGCCGCAGGCGTCCTGACCGTGACGCTGGCGCGACCGGAAAAGAAGAACGCCATTACCCAGGCCATGTATGCGGCCCTGGCCGAGGCGACCGAACGCGCGCGGGCCGACGACGTCGTTCGGGTGCTGATGTTCCGGGGGCAGGGCGACAGTTTCTCAGCCGGCAACGACATCGCCGATTTCATCGCCCTGGGTTCGCAGGGCGGACAGCCCAGCGACATGCCCGTGTTCCGCTTCCTGAAGGCGCTCGCCGATCTGGACAAGCCAGCGGTCGCGGCCGTGCGGGGGCGGGCGGTGGGAATCGGCCTGACGTTGCTGTTGCACTGCGACATGGTGGTAGTGGCGGAGGACGCCCTGCTGTCGGCCCCCTTCATCAATCTGGCGCTCGCCCCCGAGGCAGCGTCATCCATGCTGCTGCCGCAGGTGTTGGGCCACCAGCGTGCGTTCGAGATGTTTGCCCTGGGCGAGCCGATCGACGGGCGGACCGCCTTGGCCTGGGGTCTCGCCAACCGGGCGGTTCCCGCTGACCAAGTGGAGACGGTCGCGACCGACCTGGCCCTGAAGCTTGCGGCGCGGGCACCGAACTCCATCCGCAAGACCAAGCGGCTGATGCGCGACGCCGAGCGACTGTGGAGCCTGATGCAGCGCGAAGGCGAGGCCTTCGGCAGCCAGATGTCCAGCCCCGAGGCGATGGAGGCCTTCATGGCCTTCAGTCAGCGGCGCGCGCCGGATTTCTCGAAAGCCGGTTGATTCGCGGGCTCACGCGCCCTAGGTGCCCGCCGTCATGTTTGACGCCCCTCCCAAGTCCGCGGCCGTGCGCATCGAGCTCGAAACCGCCGCCGACGCGGCCGCGGTCGAGAGGCTGGTGCTCTTCGCATTCGGGCCCGGCCGTTTCGCCAAGAC
>JBBQTX010000160.1:0-5153 GCA_038234475.1 Caulobacterales bacterium
CCGATCGCCCGCTCCTCCGTGATGGTCATGCCGATGCGGCGGCCGGCGGCCAGGGCGGCCGCAGCCTCCTGGTTCAGCCGCTGGGTCAGTTCGGCGTCGTCGGAATGGATGACGGCGCAGGAGCCTGAGGGCGCATCGACGAGCGCGGCATTGGCCTCGACGGCGTCGAGCGCCTCCATCTTGAAGCCCCACCAGCCGGCCCACATGTCGGCGCAGATGCCCTCGCGGGCCAGAAGCGGCGCGATTTTGTAGGCCTCGATGGCGTGGTGGAAGGCGGTGATGCGGTAGCCGAACTCTTTGGCGATATCGATCATCACCGCCATCTCGTCGGCGCGGTAGCAGTGGTTCTGGACCAGTACCGAGCCGTCCAGCACGCCGACCAGGGTGTCGAGCTGCAGGTTGCGGGTCGGGGGCGAGCCCTCGCCGTCCTCGCGCCATTTGTCCCATTTGGCCTTGTATTCGCGCGCGGCGATGAAGGCGGCGCGATAGCCGGCGACATTGCCCATGCCGGTGGCCGGCGAGGTGTTGCGGCCACCATAGACCCGCGAAGGGTTCTCGCCGCAGGCCATCTTCACGCCATAAGGCGCGCCGGGCATCTTCATGCCCTGCATGGTCACCGAGGGCACGTTGCGCACGGTAACGCCGCGTCCGCCGAACAGATTGGCCGAGCCGGGCAGGATCTGGAGGGTGGTCACCCCGCCGGCGCGGGCGGTGTTGAAGCCGGGGTCCTGGGGCCACAGCGAATGCTCGGCCCAGACCTGGGCGGTGTTGGGGTTGGTGGCCTCATTGCCGTTGCTCATCCCCTGCACGCCGGGCGAGGGATAGACGCCGAGGTGGGAGTGGACATCAATGATGCCGGGGGTGACGAAACGGCCGCGCGCGTCGACGACGCGATAGCCGCCGGGCACTGGGGTCGAGGCGTCGCCGACCTTCGCCACCCTGCCGTCGGTGACGATGACCACGCCGTTCTCGATCTTCTGGCCGGCCCCGGTGAAGACGGTGCCGCCGACGATGGCCATGTTCTCGCGCGGCAGGCCGCGATAGGTCGAGGGGAAGGGATCCCGTGTGGTCGCGGGGTCCAGCCCGGTCGCCAGCGGCGTGCGGGCGTCGGCGGTGGATGAGCCGTCGGGGCCGGGCGTGTCGTCGTCGCCTCCCATGGTGGCGCAGGCCGACAGGGCCAGAGAGCCCGCCAGAATGCAGGCGAGGACGGCGAGGCTGGAGCCCCGCATGGCGTGAAATCTCATCAGACGCTCCCCTTGTGCGCCGTCCTCGATCACGCGGCGCTGGTCGGTACCGATTACAAAGGGGTCGGACGCCTTCCGTCAAAGCCGGAAATATTACAGATCGGTAAGGCGGGCTTTCGCGTCGTCTTCGGACAGATGTTCGATCAGCACCATCTTGGTGCGCGACTGGCCGCCGCGCTGGATCGACACGGCGGATTTCGGCACGCCAAGGGCCCTGGCCATCAGTTTGATCAGGGCCTCATTCGCCTCACCTTCGACAGGCCGGGCGCGCACCCGGACCTTCAGCACCGCCCGCCCTTCGGCATCCACACCCCGGCCGTCGAAGCGGTCGGCGGCTGCACCGGGCGTCAGTCTGACGGCGACATGGGCCATGGCGTTGGACGACCTTGCTCTACCGGACCGCAGCGGAGACCGTCGCTGAGGGTGTTGCAGCGATCAGTTGAGATCACCGCCCCACCGGACATTCGACCCGAAGCGGCCAGTTTAGCATTTCCAGGCGGCGAGATTCCCTTTCAGACCTGATCGCTCGACCGGCGCTGGCGGGCACTGTCAGGACACCGGATCTCCCGTCGCGCTCTGGCTGGATGACAGGTCAACTGGTGGGGCTTGCCGGCCCGTCCTTCCTGTCACGGGTCCTGATCCAGGAATAGAGCATCGAGCCGCCGATCAGGCCGAGCGTTGCGATGAGCGACCACTGCGGCTCAAGATAGGGCACCAGCGCCTCGCCCGTCATGTCCTTCCAGGCCTTGTAGAGGCCGAAATTCCAGATGATCTTGACGCCGATCAGGACGAGCACCAGCGACAGACCGTATTTGAGATATTTGAAGCGTGCGACGGCCTCGGCGAGCATGAAATACATCGAGCGCAGGCCGAGGATGGCGAAGATGTTGGAGGTGTAGACGATGAAGGGGTCCTTGGTGACGGCGAAGATCGCCGGCACGGAATCGACCGCGAAGATGATGTCCACCACCTCGACCATGATAAGGGCCAGGAACAGCGGCGTGGCGAACAATACGAGTCGGCCTGTGCCCTTGGGATCGGGTCCCTTGACGAAGAAATTGTGGTTCTCGATCGTGTCCGTGACCCGCATCCGCTTCTTGAGGAATTTCAGGACCGGATTCTGGTGCAGATCCATCTCGTGATCGCCGCCGAAAATCATCTTCCAGCCGGTGAAGATCAGGAAGGCGGCGAAGATGAACAGCACCCAGGTGAACTCGTTGACGATCGCCGCGCCGAGCGAGATGAAGATCGCCCGGAACACGATCGCCCCGATAATGCCCCAGAACAGAACCCGATGCTGATACTCTCGCGGAACCGCGAAGAAGGTGAAGATCATCCCGATGACGAAGATATTGTCGAACGCCAGCGCGGTTTCGAGCAGATAGCCGGTAAAATACTGTAGAACGGCCTGCTGGTTCAGGTTGTCCGGGCTCATATAGTAGACCGGATCGGGCTCGTACACGAAGTAGACATAGGCCCCGAAGGCGATGGCGAGGGAGGCGAACGACGCCCACATCGCAGCCGACTTTTTGGCCGATACCACCCCGTCCTTGTTGTTCACGACCCCGAGGTCGATCCACAGCAGGAAGCCGATGAAGCCCAGAAAGGCCATCCACAGCCAGATCGGCTGGCCGACATAGGTCGCGGCCAAAAACGGAAGGGATTCAAACATCCCGCACCCCTGAGTAATGAAAGAAGTGCCGCGTCGCGCCATCCATGCGGGGATCCGACATCGCAGCCGACGCCTCGGCTGCCAGAGGGGCCCGGACCCGTGGAAGCCGGGTCAATGACGGCATCCGCCGTCGGCGTCAACCGCGAGCAGCGCCTTTGGCGGCTGCCTACGTTTCCCAATGCAAGCTGCCGGTGGAACCGGAAAGCGCGCCACCTTCAGAACAGGCCGACGGTGTAGGCGGTGTAAGCGAGATAGGCTGCGACGAGGACAAGGCCTTCTTTCCGGCTCAGCCGCCGGCCGGTCAGGGCCAACAGCATGACAACGACAGACACGCCCACCAGGAACCAAAGATCGAAGGCCATGATGCTGGTGGGCACGGCCGTAGGGGCGACCACGCCCGTGACGCCGCCGATGAACAGGATGTTGTAGATATTGGACCCGAGCACATTGCCCAGCGCAATGTCCCCTTGCTTGCGATAGGCCGCGACGGCCGAGGTGATCAGTTCCGGGAAGGACGTGCCGACCGCCACTATGGTCAGCCCGATGATCGCGTCGCTCACCCCGAGGACCTTGGCCATCGCGATGGCGGCATTCACCAGAAGGGTGCCGCCGCCCACGATCAGCACGAGACCGGCGAGGAACAGCAGAATGGCGATCAATAGCTTGCCGCCCGGCTTTTCCTGCGGAACCAGGGCCGGGTCGAGATTCTCCATGGCCATGGCGCGGTCGTAGGCGGCACTGTGGGAGGCTCCCGCACGTTCCTGACGAAAGGCGTAATAGATGTATCCCGCCATCGCGATCAGAAAGGCGATGCCCACCTCGCGGGACAGGCCGACGGTCGCGCCCGCCGCGAGCAGCGCCAGGGCAGCCAGGGTTCCGACGCCGCCATCGCGCCACAGGGCGCGGGTCTTGACCGCGATGGGTGCGATCAACGCGGCTGTTCCGAGGATCAGCAGGGAATTGGCGATGTTCGACCCCACAATATTGCCAACGGCAATGCCCGGCGATCCGGCCAGGCTGGCCTGCACGCTGGCGGCGAGCTCGGGCATCGAAGTGCCCATGCCGACGATTGTCAGGCCGATCAGCATCGGCGAAAGACGCAGCCGCTCGGCGATCCGCACGGCCCCGCGCACCAGCAGGTCACCGCCCGCGATCAGCAGGACAAGGCCCAGCAACAGGAACAGCGAATCCGCGAGCATGGCGCGATGGAAACCTTTGCAGGGAGTTCAGGTGTCAGCCAATAGTTTGCCGCGCTTCACCTGTCACTTGCTTTTGCGGGCGCGTCGAAGGTTAAAATCGGGGTTGTCGGCATATTGTTTTGTCATGCCTGAAATCACGACTTCTTATTGGCATCGGCATCGGGAGTGCGGCAGCTTGGTTTAGCGGCCCGGGGCCCTCTGACGATCACTGTGATCGTGATGTCGGACCGCATCGGGTGCGCTCGATGACGGGGTCCGACTGCTTGCCCCCTCAAACCGACGGCTTCGGCGTCGAGCGCTCCCCTTCAGAGACGGAGAGGCTCCATGCCCAGAACAAACAGACTGCTGCGAAAACGTCCTGCGATTGACCAAAACGACGTCTGGACTCCCGGAAACATCGTCCAGATGGACGCGGTCGTCGCCGCCTGTTCCATGGTTTCCCAAGCCGACGGCTGGATCACCCCCGACGAGCGCACCCGCATGCTTGACCGCATGCGTAACTCACCGACAGTCGCCTTCTTCGGTACCGACGACGTGCTGGCCTTGTTCGATGCGCTGAACCTGCGGTTCGAGCGCGATCCCGAAGATGGGGAGGCGACGGCGGAGATCGCGGTGGCGCGCCTGAGAGGTCAGCCTGGTCCCTCTCACCTGCTTATCGAAACGGCATGCTCGGTCGCCGAAGCCGACGGCGGCTTTGACGCCGAGGAGCGCGTCATGATCCTGCGTCTTTGCAAACTCCTCGGCGTTGATCCCGAACCTTATGACCTGATCCAGAGTGGAGGAAAGCAACGATGAAAGTCGGCGCACCGTTCAACCCATCCGCTCACGCATGGGCCGTTCAGCACTCCCAGATGACGGGCCGAGTGGCTGGGCATCAGAGCACGCCCACGGATCGACCCGTCGATCCCGCTGGCGCCATCGCCGATGAAACGCTTACCCGCCGACCCAGCCGGCACACATTCGATATCCGTGTCTGATCGCGGGATCGGGGCGGTCGATTCGCAATCACCGGCCCATTTGTCTTGAAAGGACTCGCCT
>JBBQTX010000161.1:0-5106 GCA_038234475.1 Caulobacterales bacterium
CAGGCGGGCGCGGACGACTACCTGTCCAAGCCGATCTCGCCCATGGTTCTTCTGGCGCGTGTGGTGGCGCTGCTTCGGCGCGCCTATCCGCGCCCAGCGGCGGATCTGGTCCAGACCTATGCCGGCTATGCGTTCGCGCCGGCCTTGAACCAGGTCACCTTCTGCGGACAGGCGGTGACCCTGACCGCCAAGGAATTCAGCCTCACGCTCGTTCTGTTCCAGAATTTGGGTCGGGCCTTGTCGCGAACCTACATCAACGAGGCAGTTTGGGGACGGGACGCGGGGCTCAACAGCCGCTCGCTGGATGTGCACGTCTCCCGCGTTCGGGCCAGACTGGACCTGAGGCCTGAGAACGGACTTCGACTGGCGCCCGTTTACAGCTACGGCTATCGACTGGAGCGGGTAGTCAATATCTGAAAGAACGGGGCGGTGGAGGGATGATGCGAGCGGTGACTGCCATCTTCGCCAAAGCGGGCGCGGTTCTTTGCGCCTTCGCCCTTCTGGTCGCGGGTAGCGCCGCCAACGGCCAGGCGGCCGGTCCGGCGACCGTGGAACACACAATACAGGCGGGTGAAACTCTTTCAGAGCTCGGGACGCGCTACTTTCGCCGGTCCAGCGACTATCTGCGGGTCCAGCAGTTCAACGGCATCGCCCGGGACCGCCGCATTCCGGTGGGGCGGGTGATCCTCATCCCATTGGAGGTCCTGCGATCCGAGCCCGCAGAGGCGCGGGTGGCCGGCTTCCGTGGATCGGTTCGCATCGCCTGGCGAGGATCGGAGGGGGCAGCTTCCGTCGGCCAGCCGGTCGGCGAGGGCGCGGAGATCGTCACGGGTTTGAACGCCTTTGTGCGCATCCGCCTCCCCGACGGGGGTCACGTCAGCCTGCCTTCCAACAGCCGGGTCCGGATCGAGCGGCTGCGAACGGTGCTGCTGACAGGCGCGACGGATCAGAATTTCCGCCTTGCTACAGGGCGCGTCGAGACCCGCGCCGCCCCCGTGCGGCCGGGGGGTGTTTTCGAAGTGACCACGCCGGTTGCGGTGGCGGCCGTCCGGGGCACGGAGTTCCGGTCGGCCTATTTCCCCGGGACAGAGTCGGCTGCCACCGGGGTGGTCGAGGGCGCGGTGGCGGTGCGCGCATCTCAAGGCGAGACGATCGCGGAAGCCGGGCAGGGCGTCGTGGTTTCGGAGGAAGGGATCCGCCTCCTGCCCTTGCTGCCGCTCACCGAACTGTCGGACGCACAACTCGTCCAGGTCGGGGAAGCCGTTGTCTTCCGCCCCGCGCCGATCCCCGGTGCCGCCTTCTACAGGGCGCGCCTGGCGACCGACGCAGGGATGATTGATGCCTTCTCAGAACAGGATAGCGATCCGGAGGGTACCATCCTGTTCGCCGATGTTCCGGACGGCCAGTATTTCGTGCAGGTGACGGGGGTTTCGCAGGAAGGGCTTGAGGGTCGTGCCGGCAGCTATGCCTTCCTGCGCTCCCGCACCGGGATCGGAGGACTGGCCGCCGGCGCAACGGGTGCTGGTGGGGGTGTGGCCTATCTGTTCCGCTGGGAGGGCGAGGGCGAGGGGCCGAATGAGTTCCGGTTTCAGCTCCGCTCAGAAGACGCGGATGCGCCCCCGGTTTTCGACCTGGCCGGCCTGACCGAAGCGCGCGTCAGTCTGACGGCTCTCGCGCCGGGCACCTACTCGTGGCGTGTGCGGACAACCCGTTACGTGTCGGGACGCCGGCTCGACGTCTGGTCTGAACCCCAGCAACTCAGGATCGGCGGCTGAAATCGATGGACCGAGCGGGTCGTGCATGGCGCGCCCTCTCTGCTCGCCTGCCTCATGACCGGGCGCTGCTGGAGTGGATCGGCGTCTGCCTCCTTACGGTGACGCTCGCCATAGCCGCTACGACGTCGGACATGACCCGGCGGGTCGACGGCATTGTCTTTGACGCGCTGGCCTCCGCGACGCGCGGCCAGCCAAGCGCCGAAATTGTGATCGTCGGCATCGACGACAGGAGCCTTGAAGCCCTGGGCCGATGGCCGTGGCCGCGCGAACTCCACGCGCGTCTGATCGACCGGCTCGACGATGCGGGAGCTCGCGCCGTCGCCTATGACATCCTGTTTCCGGAACCGGCGTCCTCCGATCCCGTGTTGGCGGAGGCGCTTCGACGCGCGGGAACGGTCCATCTTCCTCTCGCGGTCGATCCTCTCGGTGAGGACGGCCGCCTTGTCGAGGTGATCGAGCCGACGCCGGAACTCAGGTCGGCGGCTGCGGGTCTCGGGCACGTCAATCTCTTCCCTGATCCGGATGGCGTGGTGCGGCGAATGCCGCTCACCCTGCGCGCCGGCGAGCAGCATTGGTCCCATCTGATGCTGAGCCTGTTGGGGACGACCGCTCTCGAAGTCGTCCCTGCTGCGGAACGCAAGTCGGCCGCGACCGGATCTGGGCTGATCGCTGAAGATCCGGTGCTCCTCCGTTGGCGAGGCTCCCCGGGAAGCTTCCGGACCGTGTCCTTCGTGGATGTGTTGCGGGGCGAGACGCCCGAAGCGGTCTTCGCGGACAGGATTGTCCTGGTGGGTATGACCGCGAGCGGCGAAGGCGACCGCTACGTCACCCCCTTGTCCGGCGAGGGCGGCCTGTCTCCCGGCGTCGAACTGCAGGCGACCCTGCTGAACACCCTGCTTGCGGGCGATTGGCTGCGGGAGGCCGGCCTGCCGTTTCGGCTCGCCCTGGCGCTCCTGCCGCTCGGCGTCGCTCTGGCGGCGTACCTGTTCCTCAGGCCGGGTCTGACACTTCTGACGGCCGTCGGACTGGTCTGCCTGGTGCTCGTCGCATCCGGGGCGGCAATGACGGTCGGCGGGATGTGGCTCCCGCCTTCGGCGGCCGTGCTCGGTCTGCTCCTGTCATGGCCGCTATGGAGCTGGCGGCGTCTGGCGGCGGCCTCCGCCTATATGCGGACAGAGCTGGAAACATTCGAACGGTCCGGCGACGCTCTCGACCTGCGCACGACCAGCGCTGACGTGGTGGGCCGGCAAGTCGAGGCGATGAAGACGGCGTTGCAGCAGCTTCGGGACCTCCGCCACTTCATCGGCGATACGCTGCAGAACCTTCCTGACGCCACCCTGGTTTTCGACGCCGGCGGTCGGCTCGTCCTGTTCAACACGGCGGCGGACCGTCTGCTCGGCGACGTCCTTTCGGTTCGGCGGGACCCGAGACCCATGTTCGATCTTCTGGGGGCTTCCGATGTGACCGATCTGCCGCTCGGCGAGGTCCAGGCCCGCGACGGCCGGTTCCTGAATGTCAGCGAAAGCCCCCTGATGACCGGTGAAGGGGTTTGTGCCGGTCGCGTCGTGCGGCTGACGGACGTCAGCGAGATGCGGCTCGCCCAACTGCAGCGAGAACGGGCCCTGCAGCTCCTGAGCCACGACATGCGCGCCCCGCAGGTCGCGATCCTGGCGCTCCTCGAGCAGGCGCGCGAAAACCCGGCCGCGCTTGAGCATCGATCGGTGGAGAACAACGCCCGCCGAACCATCGATCTGGCGGATTCGTTTATCCAGCTCGCCCGGGCAGAGAACCAGCCGCTGGGATGCGACGTCTTCGACCTCCGGGACATCGTGGTTGAGGCAATCGACAGCCTGTGGCCAATCGCCCGTCGACGGGATTTGCAACTGGTGACGAGCGGAACCGGGAGGCCTCGGCTGGTGCAGGGGGACCGTCATCTGGTTGCGCGCGCGCTCTGCAATCTGATCGACAATGCAGTCAAATTCTCGCCGCAGGGCGCGACCGTTCGCGTCGCTCTCGGTTTGGTGGCTGCGGACGGCGACCGGCGCGTTACGGCGACGATCGAAGACGAGGGAAGCGGCGTGCCCGCTGAGACCCGGCCACGTCTGTTCGAGCCGTTTGGTCGGGGGCAAGACAGCGGCTCGGCGGTCGGGCTCGGCCTCGCCCTCGTGCACGCTGTCGCCGTCCGCCACGGTGGGTCCGTGACCTACAGTGATCGTAAGCGAGGCGGCGCGCGCTTCGTTATCGCGCTTCCGGCGGCCGCACCGCACCGGCGCTGAGAAGGGCTTCGACGGCCGCCGCCGCCAGCCGGTCGTCGGACACCTGGTCGGGGCGACGAAGGGTCCAGGCTTCCCCGCGCGCAATCCGTTCGCCCGTCGCATTGTCTACCAGGGCGAGCGTCAGCCCCCGTTCATCGCTCTTGCGTTGCCACCATCGACGCGGCGCAGGCTGGACCGTCCAGCTCATCTCCTCTTCCGGCCGAACCTCCGAGGTAAAGGCACCGGCACCCTGGTTGCGGCGGCTCTGGAGCACTTCGACCTGCCAGGCCGCATTCCGCTCCAAGATGCGCCAGCCTCGCTTCTGCAACTCGGTTCCGACTGCAGCGGCTGTCGCGGGATCAGACTCGTCGAGCCAGCCGAAAGACGTCGCTGCGGGCGATGCGCCGCTCGTGGTGACCCTGATTTCCGGACCCGAGGCGCACCCCGCCGCCAATCCGGTCATCATCAACAATCCGACCATGAACGCTCGCATCGAATACCGTCTCCCATATTCCATCGCTGACGCCGCGCAGAGGATACCCTTAACCCGACAACTCGCCCGAGGCACCTCCAGAACGGGTGCCGTCAGTTTGGCGCTGACAGGCTGCCGAAACAATGCCTCCTGCTCGCGCCCGACAGCCAGGCGGTCGGTTGTGTCCGTTGGGTTCAAGCGTCGCGGGGGAGCTGATGGGTCGGCGTTTGGCACCGGTCGGCTTTGACCCCCACCGTCAGGGTCTCAACCCTGACGAACCTCGCGGGCCCGTTTCCACAGCACGGTGGCGGTCATGGCGATCAGCACGCCGTTGGTCACCGCCGGGCCGGTGTCGCCGCCCGTCGCGTGAAAGGCCAGCATCACCGTCTGCAGCGCCAGCAGGCCGCCGGCGGCCATGACCAGCAGCGGACGTCCGTGTTTCCACGACGCCAGCGGCGCCAGAACCAGCACCGCCAGCACGATTTCTGCCAGGCCCAGGCCGCGCACGAGGTTGGGCGCGACCAGCGCCGGCCAACGCATCAGGTCGATCAGATTGGCCATCGGCTCGCTCAGCTTGGCATAGCCGGCGGCGACGAAGAACATC
>JBBQTX010000162.1:0-5106 GCA_038234475.1 Caulobacterales bacterium
GGCAGAAAATCCTCGAGATCCGCCTGCAGACCGGCGAGCCCTATCTGATCTTCTCGGACACGGTGAACCGCCAGATGCCGCAGCATCAGCGCGATCTGGGCCTGTCGGTCAAACAGTCGAACCTGTGCTCGGAAATCACCCTGCACACCGGCCGCGACCACCTGGGCGTCGACCGCACGGCGGTCTGCTGCCTGTCGTCGGTCAATGCCGAAAGCTTCCTGGAGTGGCGCACACATCCGCGCTTCATCGAGGACGTGATGCGGTTCCTCGACAATGTGCTGGAAGATTTCATCCGCCGCGCTCCGCCGTCGATGGCCGCCGCCGTCTATTCAGCCAAGCGCGAGCGTTCGGTCGGCTTGGGGCTGATGGGCTTCCACTCCTTCCTGCAGGCGCAGGGCGTGGCCTTCGAATCGGCCATGGCCAAGTCGTGGAACATGCGACTGTTCAAACATCTGCGCCGCGAGGCCGACAAGGCCAGCCGCCTGCTGGCCGAGGAAAAGGGCCCCTGCGAGGACGCCGCCGAGCGCGACGTGATGGAGCGGTTCAGCCACAAACTGGCCATCGCCCCGACCGCCTCGATCTCGATCATCTGCGGCGGCACCTCGGCCGGCATCGAGCCGATCCCGGCCAACATCTACACCCACAAGACCCTGTCGGGCTCGTTCGCGGTCAAGAACCCCTATCTGCAGCGCCTGCTGGGCGAGAAGGATATCGACACCGACGTCGTCTGGTCCTCGATCCTGGAGCATGAAGGATCGGTCCAGCACCTCGACGGCCTGAGCGACGAGGAGAAGGCCATCTTCAAGACCGCCTTCGAACTGGACCAGCGCTGGATCGTCGAACTGTCGGCAGACCGGGCCGCCGACATCTGCCAGGCCCAGTCGATCAACCTGTTCATCCCCGGCGACGTGAACAAGTGGGACCTGCACATGCTGCACTGGTCGGCTTGGGAGCGGGGCGTGAAATCCCTCTACTATCTGCGTTCCAAGTCGGTTCAGCGCGCGGCCTTCGCCGGTGCCGAGGACAAGGTCGAGGCCGAGATCGACCCGAACCAGCCGGATCTGTTCAGCGCCGCGCCCACCGACTACGACGAGTGCCTCGCCTGCCAGTAGTCAGTGCGGCCCTTTGCCCGCCGCGCGAGACTGACGGCGGAACCGCACCGGGGGGCGAACGTTGCCGATCTGGGTCGCAAAAGGCGGTTGGCTGTTCCGCCCGGATCGTGCAGGGTTGGGATCGTTAACGAAATGGAAGGTCTCGTTGATGCGTTGGACGGCTGTGACAGCCACGACCTTGGCGACTGCGGCCTTCGCGGCCACGGCGTGGCCGGTCGATTCTGCCATCGCCGCCACTCCGCCCTCGGATCCCTGGACGGTCACCGTCGAGCAACCGACCACTGTCTCGGACCTGCTGACCCGGCTGAATCAGGACACCCGCATGGCCGAGGCGTCCAGCCGGGCCGCGCTCGCTGGCGGTGCCTGGGCCGGCCCGCAGCCGCGCGACCGGCCCTCGCCCTGGGCCGCGTCGAGCCGAGACGTCTGGTTCGAGAACGGAGCCGTCGACGACCGTCTGCGTCTGCAGACCCAGGGACCGTTGCGCCGCGTCGACGGATCGGCCCTGCCGCCCGGCCCGCTCGATCCCGCAGCCTATGAGGCCCAGCAGTACGACCTGACCTATACCCGACTGTGGACCGAGACCCTGATCCGGACCCCTTCAGGCCTGGCCCTGACCATCACGCCCCATGTCGGTCTCGGTGTCGGCTCGCAAGGCGGGTCGACCGAGGCCGGGGCGACCTTGCGCGTCGGCCGCGACATCGACCGCATGATGCCCGAGGGCGAAGCGACCTTTGGCGAGCGGCCGCGCTGGTACCTCTACGCCGCAGGCTCCGGCCGGGCGGTCGGATACAACTGGGCCCGCAACCGTGACGGTGACTTCGACCGCTCGGGCGTCAGCCGCGACGCCGGGTCGTTCATGGGGGACGCGTCCCTGGGGCTGGCGATGCGACGGGGGCCGATCCAGAGTTCGTTCGGCCTGGTCTATCGCGAGATCGAGACCGTAGGCGTCCGCTCCGGCTATGGTCTGGACACCGATGTGTCCGAGGGCCTGGTCGCCTTCCAGCTGTCGATCAAGCCCGAGTAGGGCGCTTTTTTGGGCGCTAACGCTCGCCGCGCGGCGGCTTGCTCCTTGAGCGTTTTTTTAGGCGCCAACGCTCGCCGCGCGGCGGCTCGCTCCTTGAGCGCGGGCTCACGTTGCGGGTCAGCGGCAGCTTGCTATTGCGTCCTCGCCACGCCCTCGCGCCGGTCGTCGGCGCCGCCGTCCCAGCCCCAGCCCGTCGGCCCCTGACGCCAGATCGCGCCGTGCAGTCCCGAGTTCTCGCTGGCGTTTGGACGCAAGGTCACGCCCCGCTCCGCCAGCGCGGCCTGAAGCGCGCTCGGGAACCGGTCGGTATCCGCACCGAAGCCGTCGCCCTTGGCCACCAGATTGGGCAGGTCGAACGCCGCCTGCATCGACAGGTCCCAGTCCAGCACGGCGATCAGCGCCTTGGCGTTATAGGCCAGGATCGAGGTCCCACCGGGGGAGCCGAGCGCGCCGACCAGCCGGCCGTCCCGGTCGAGGATGATCGCCGGCGACATCGACGACCGCGGCCGTTTGCCCGCCGCCACGGCATTGGCCATCGGACCACCGTCGGCCTGCAACGGCTGAAACGAGAAATCGGTCAGCTGATTGTTGAGGAAGAAGCCCGCCGCCATCCGGCCCGAGCCGAACACGCTCTCGACCGTGGTGGTCATGCTGACGGCATTGCCGGCCTCGTCGACGACCACGAAATGCGAGGTCCCCGACGGCTCCTGCGTCGCGTCGGCCCCGAAGATCACGCCGCCGGGCGGCGTGCCGGCCGTCGCCGCGCCGGGCAGCCCCGGCGCCACTGCCGCCCGGGCGGCGACATAGTCCGGGTCCAGCAGACCCTGCACCGGCACGCCGACGAAGGCGGGATCGCCGACGTAGCGATCGCGGTCGGAATACATCAGGCGTTGGAGCTGGGCGAAGGCGGTCCAGGCCGCCGCGCTGTCGGGCCCGTCTTCGATATCCGGCGTCCGCTCGGCCATGGCCAGTAGTTGCAGCACCGCAACGCCGCTGGACGGCGGCGGCGGCACGCAGACGATATAGACGCGGTAGGGCCGGCACAGGGCCCCCCGCTCGATCGGGCGATAGGCCGCGATGTCTTCAACGGTCAGGGTGCCCGGCCGCGGCTCCTCGGCCACCGTGGCGGCGATCTCGCGCGCGATCCGTCCGCGATACCAGGCGTCGGCGCCGCCCGCCGCGAGCTCGGCCACCGTCTCGGCATAGGCGGGATTCCTCAGCAGGTCGCCGGCGCCGTATCGGGTCCCGTCCGGCTTGGTGAAATAGGCGGTGGCCCAGCGTGACCGCGCCTGTCCCCGGCTGATGGCGATCATGCCCGCCAGCCGGGGGCTGACCACGAAGCCGTCGCGCGCCAGCCGCCCGGCGTCGCCGAACAGGTCGCGCCAGGCCAGCCGGCCGTGCGCGGACTGGGCCATGGCCAGCATGGCGACCGCGCCCGGGACCCCGGTCGAACGGCCGCTCAGCACGGCGTCTCCGAAGCCCATCGTCCGTCCGTTCTCGAGAAACAGATCCGGCGCCGCCGCCGCCGGGGCCGTTTCGCGGCCGTCATAGCTGGTGACCTCGCCGGTGCGCGCATCGAACACCATCATGAAGGCCCCGCCGCCCAGACCCGACGACTGCGGCTCGACCAGACCCAGCACGGCCTGGATCGCGACCGCCGCATCCACTGCGGAGCCGCCGTCCCGCAGCACCTTCAGTCCCGCCTCGACGGCCAGCGGATTGGCCGCCGCGACGAAGGGTCCGCGAGCGGGCGGTGTCGACGCGGTCGGGGCGGAAGCGACCGCCGGAAGGCCCGCGACGGAACCCTGCCCGGGCAGGGTCCAGCCTCCACTCGAACAGCCTGCGAGGACCAGACCAGCCGCCGCCAATAGAGATGCCAGGGCGGGAAAGGATCGGGACTGGAACAGGGTCATGCAACGGTCTCTTGGCGGCGACGGCGCGGGATCGTGGACGAAGGCGGACCACCTTGGCCCGGCACCTGCGCGAACAAAAGCCCCCGCCCTTCTCCTGCCTCGCATCTCCCGGGATTCATCGCATGAATCCCGTTGTCTGACCCTTGCCCCCTCGCCCGTGGTCCGCTAGATACCCGCCCTCGCCGTTCGCGGCCAAGCGCGCCCGTAGCTCAGCTGGATAGAGCATCAGACTACGAATCTGAGGGTCGGACGTTCGAATCGTTCCGGGCGCGCCATTCTTTCAATAAGTTACAGTAATTCAGGCCGGCCACACGGTCGTTGGGGTAACCCACCGGGTAACGCCAGCGCCTGATCGCTTCCGCTATGATTCTTTGTTGCCGAAGAGAATCGACCCAGCGTTGCAGCTCACAGCTAGCTGGACGTGGTTATGGGCTTCGCCGACCTCTTGGCCATATTGGGCGCGGTCGGCTTGGCCGCCCTGCTGGACGTTGCCGTCCGGCCTCAGCATAAGCAGGCGTTCAGCGCCTGGCTTGGCCGTCTCGCTTCGAGAGCCGGAAAAATCGGCTACGGCGGATCGGCATACCTCGACAAAATCTTTGGAAAGCCGGTGTTTTCATTGAAAGCGGTGCCGCGCTACGCCCTTATATCGCTGTGCTCGATTGGACTTTCCTATCTATTCGCGGTTCTCAGTTCACCGCCTGACGTTCAGCCGCTGATCACAATATTCCCAAACGGGGTGACAGCGCTGAGCGTCGCTATCCTGCTTATATGCTTCGCTTCCGCTATCGTTGGCGACATATTTTCGTATGCCCAAACACGGTTGTTCGTGCGAACCATAGATCGTTCACGAAGTGCGGTCGTAACTGCCGGGCTTGTGCCCGCAGATATTATCATCAGCCTTGCAATCTTCTTTGCCACGTTCACTTTCGCTCGGCTTATTTGCGTGCTCGCTGTGCTCAGCGTTGAGCCGACGCAGAAGCTGTCTCATACCGATATGTTCGCGCCGGGGCTGCTGAGCGCCGCGCTGGCGGAAGCCGAGGTTGAGCTTGGCGCGGAC
>JBBQTX010000163.1:0-5068 GCA_038234475.1 Caulobacterales bacterium
GAGCGCGCCTTCATCGCCCCCTACCGGGTCAATTTCCACGCCGAGCATCACCTGTTCATGCACGTCCCCTGCTGGAAGCTGCCGGCCCTCCACCGGGCCGTCCGGGCACGCCCGGAAGGCCGGGACATGGAGGTCGCGGGCGGCTATCTTCAGGTCCTCAGGGACGCCAGCGCAGGGAGTGGAGGGTGACAAACGGATGGAAGCCGGGCCGCGGCCTGCTGGGTCCGCTCAAGCCCTTGCGGGGGGCCTGGCGGGCCGAGGCCGGCATGCCCGGCCACACCGTGGTCTGTACGCGGACATTCGAGCCCTTCGGCAAGGGATGGGTCCGGCTCGAAGCGGTCTTGCACACGGGCGAGCGCGGCGACTATCGCGAGACCGCCCTGTTCGGTGCCGGTGACGACGGTGTGCTGGGCTTCTTCTCCTTTACCGACGACGGCAAGCGATCGGTGGGGCGGCTAGCCGACGGCTCGGACGTCGATCCGCGGGCCGTCGCCTTCGAGGCGCAGATGCCGGCCGGACTGGCGCGCATGGTCTACTGGCCCGCCGGGAAGGGCCCGGTTTCCGCTTCGCCGTGGAAAGCCGCAACAAGGCCGGCTGGAACCGCTTTTTGATGCATAATTATCGCCCCCAGGCACCGACCTGACCCGTATCCCCGACCCCGCCGCCTTCATCCTCGCCAATACCCGTCTGCAGCCTGTGCCCCATGCGCCGGAGATTTCGCTGTGGCTGGCCGATGAGGTGACGCCGATCTGGCGGCTGACCGAGGAGGAACTGGGCGAGATGGGCCTGCCGCCACCGTTCTGGGCCTTCGCCTGGTCTGGCGGACAGGGGCTGGCGCGGTGGCTGCTGGACCATCCGGCCGAGGTCGCCGGCCAGCGGGTGCTGGACTTCGCCGCCGGCTCCGGCCTCGTCGGCATCGCGGCGATGAAAGCCGGGGCGGCGTCGGTGCTGTGCGCCGATATCGACCCCTTCTGCGGCGCGGCGGTCGCGGTCAACGCCCGCGCCAACGATGTCGCCCTGTCCTTCGTCGCCGAAGACCTGCTGGGGGCCGCGCCGCCCGAGGTCGATGTGCTGTGCGCCGGCGACGTCTTCTACGAAAAGCCGATGGCCGACCGGGTCCTGGCCTGGCTGACGTTGGCCGCCGATCGCGGCACGCGCGTCCTCGTCGGCGACCCGCTGCGGACCTATTTTCCGAAGTCGGGTTTCGCCCTGCTGGCCGAATATCAGGTTCCCACGACCCGGGAACTGGAAGACGCTGCGGTCAAACGCTCTCGCGTCTGGACCCTGACCCCGGCCGGTGAACAGCCGCGCTTGGCGGACGGGTCCGCAGGCACCATCTCCGTCCTATGATCGCCCTCCGCTTCGCCCTCGCCCTGACCGCCCTCGTCGCTGCTCCCGCCGCCCAGGCCCAGATCGGGCAGCCGGGTCCCGGTGCCTCGGCGGCCGACCAGCATCGCTATCAGGCCGACCGGAACCGCCAGGAGATGGACCGTCTGCGCGCCCAGGCCGACCAGCGCGACACCTTCGCCCGCCAGATCGCGCTGGACTCCCGCCTGAGCCGCCTGCGGCTTGAGGCGGCCCGCCAGCCCGAACCGGTCCAGCCCCCGGCCCTGCGCCCGCTCCGCTCGCCCGAGGAAGAACGCGTCGCGCGCCTGTCGGCCACCGAACGTCGCCGCGAAACCACCACGGTCGTCGGCCAGATCGATGCCTGGCTGGACCGCCGACCGGAATAAGTTCGCCTCTCAGGCTGCATCCCTTCCCTCCCAACCGCGTTCCGGCCTAGCTTGGGCTCACTCTGGAGGGAGATCGGTCATGCGCTGGCAGGGTGGACGACGCGGCGGCAATATCGACGACCGGCGTGGCATGGGGGCCGGAGGCCTGATCGGCGGCGGGCTGGGGACGGTGGTCCTGGCCGCTATCGGTTATTTCGTTTTTGGCATTCCCCCCGAAACCACCACCCAGATCGCCAGCCAATTCGGCGGCGCAGGCGTCTCCGAAGGCAAGGCCGGCAGCCCGACCGACCAGGCCGGTGCCTTCGTCGACGTGATCGGGACCAATATCGACGACGTCTGGAAGACCCGACTGAAGGGCTATCAGCCGCCGACCGTGACCCTCTACGAACAGGGCACACAGACAGGCTGCGGCATGGGCCAGTCGGCCATGGGGCCGTTCTATTGCCCGGCCGACCGGCGCGTCTATCTGGACCTGTCCTTCTGGCAGCAGCTCGAAACCGAATTGGGCGCGTCCAGCGCCGATTTCGCCCGCGCCTATGTCATCGCCCACGAATACGGCCACCACGTCCAGACCCTGATGGGCACCTCGCAGCAGGTCCAGGCCGCCCAGCAGCGCGCTGCTGGGCCTGCGGAGGCCAACCGCTATTCGGTTGCGTTGGAACTTCAGGCCGACTGCTACGCCGGCGTCTGGGCCGCCAACGCCGCAGCCGTCTCGAATGGCGAAGTGGCGCTCGATGCCGGCGATCTCGAGGCCGGCATGCAGACCGCCTCGGCCATCGGTGACGACACCCTGCAACGCCGTCAGGGCGGGCGGGTCCAGCCGGACGGCTTCACCCATGGCACCTCGGCCCAGCGGGTCGAATGGCTGCGGCGCGGTTATGAGACCGGCGACCCGGCCGCCTGCGACACCTTCACGGCGCTCTGACCGACTGTCAGGTCCAGAGTACGGGAGACGTGCAGCGTCCCCGCGCCGAGGTCCAGCGCCGCGCGGCGACCGTCGAAGGCCGCCATGCCGATCAGTCCGCCCGGGAATTGGGGCAGCGGCGGCTGGTCGAACACGCCCACCGAGACCCCACGCGACAGTTGCCCGGCGAAGGTCACGGTCCGGGCCTGGAAGATTTGCGACCGCAGCGCTCCGCCGAGAACCAGGCTCACGCCGGTCTCGTGCGGTCGACCGTCCAGCAGACCGGCGACCCCGGCGACATCGCGGCTGAGGCCGAGGAACGACCCCGCACCGGTGTCGATCAAGCCGTCGACCGTCGCCCCCTCGACCCTGACCTCCGTCACAAGTCCTCCGCTGGCGCGACGGACCGGTGCGTCATGGAGGTCGGGCGGCCTGACGAAGGCCGGACGCGCGATCAGCCGGACGAATTTCCGATCCGGATCCAGCGCCAGCACAAGTTGCTCAAGCACGTCCTGTCCCAGGATCAGAGGCGTAGCCAGTCCGTCTGCGGCCGCAAGTGGACCGAGGTCGAGCACGGCCGCCTGCAGCGCCTTGATCTCCAGCCCGGGCAGACGCACGTCCAGCCGCGTTCCCCGCCCCAACTGAGCCCCGCCACCGACGCCATAGGCCAGCATGGGCATGTCGAACATCGACCGGCCGGCACCGGGAAGATCGACCAGCAAGGCCCGGTCGATCACGGAATACTGCGCCCCGCTGTCGATCAGGGCTGTGACCTCCCGTCCTGCCACTGTCAGGCGCACCGTCGGGACGTTCGCTTGTCGGGCGTAGGGCAGCCAAGGTGTCGCGCCGTGCGGCCCGAAGGCCAACTGCGGCGCGGGCCAGAGCAGATGGTCGCGCGCCCACCAGGCTCCGCCGACGGCGGCGGCCAGGCCTGCGGCGCGAAAGAAGAGGCTGCGGCGGTCCATGCCGCCGGAAGATGGCCCGCCCGACGCCGCTACGCCAGCGTCGCCATGTCGCGGAGAGTCAGCCCCCGCCGGTCATGCCGCTGTCGATGCCGCAGGTTCGGTCTGTTGCCGATGGCCGGCGGTCCGGACGGCGTCCCCCGACACCGACCAGACCGCCATCGCGGTCGCCTCCCCCCGAAGGTTCCGCGAACTTACGGTTATCAACCACTTAAGCCCCATCGGCATGTATCTGGCTCGGCGGCGAGGCAAGAGTCGACCGGCTTCTCCGTCCGCGCGAACGGAACCCGCTCACCTGTGGCCGAAGGGAACCACCTTGTTGTCGCGGTCGTGGCCGATGTCGGCAGCCCCCAGGTATGGGATGCCGGAGCGTTCGCACCAGTATCGGGCGATCTCCTCCGGCGTCAGGCCGAAGTCGGGCTCATTGTAGGTTATGTCCGACACCCGCCCCATCCGGATGCCCGCCACCTTGCGGATCGAGGCCTGACCGGTCAGGTGGAACATCATCCGGTCGATCCGGTACAGCGGCTCGGACACGTCCTCCAGCATCAGCACATGGCCGGTCAGGTCCGGCTCCAGCGCCGTGCCGACCAGCGCGTCCAGTATGCTCAGGTTGAAGGCCACGGCCGGACGCGGATCGTCCGCCAGTGAAGGCTCGAACGACGCCGGATCGCCCGACCTCAACCAGTTGATCGCCCGCCACGCCGTGACCTCGTTGCGCACCGAATCCGACGCCATCGGCCCATGGGCGAGATGTGGGAAACCGGCCTTGTAGAGCAGGGCGAGGATGCTGCCGGCGTCCGAATAGCCCAGATACCGCTTCTTGCGCGCCACGGCGGTCAGTTGCGGAAGCACCGCCTCGGCGATCCGGCACGAGCCGTAGCCGCCGCGCGCGAACCAGACCGCGTCCAGCCGGGGATCATTGGCGTATTCGACGAAGGCCGCGGCCCGGCTGGCGTCGTCGCCGCCGAAATGGCCGTGCTTGCCGAACGAGGCGGGGTGGAACACCACCTTGACCGAGCCGTCCGGAATGTTCGCCGCGAACCAGGCCTCGACGGCGTCGGCGCGCGACCGGTTGAAGCGTGAACTGGCGTTGACGATGCCGATCTTCATGGGATGGCTGGCCTCCGGCGCGGCCCGTGCTAGTCAGGCCGCCGGACATTCCCCGGTTTCGCCCTCATGAATCAAGACGACTATTTTTTCTGCGGCATCGGCGGGTCCGGAATGCTGCCGCTGGCGATGATCGTCCAGGCGCGCGGGAACCGCATCGAGGGCTCCGACCGGTCCCGCGACCAAGGCCGGACGCCGGAGAAATTCGCCTGGCTGGAAGCCCATGGCGTCACCCTGCACCCGCAGGACGGTTCGGGCGTCACACGCTTCAGCCAGACCGTCGTGGCCACCGGCGCCATCGAGGCGACCGTGCCCGACATCGGCGCGGCCCATCGCGTCGGGGCCCGCATCGTCACCCG
>JBBQTX010000164.1:0-5063 GCA_038234475.1 Caulobacterales bacterium
GGCCAGCCACGCGGCGGTACGTCAGGCCGTGATTGCCGGCGGCGGTGCGGGCGCGCTCGTCAGCGACCTCCCGCTCCCGACCGGCCAACGCTAGGGCCCCGCCGTCCGCGATATAGCGCCGGGCCGCGCGCCATTGCCGCATCCGCTGACTGGACGCTACAAGCGCGTTCACCGCCAAGGTTCAGGATCCCACCGCCCATGTTCGACAGCATCACGCCACTTCTGACCGACCCGGCGGCCTGGGCGGCACTGGTCACCCTGATCGTGATGGAGGTGGTGCTGGGGATCGACAACCTGATCTTCATCTCGATTCTGTCGAACAAGCTTCCGGCGGAGCATCGCCAGCGGGTCCGGCGCATCGGTATCTCCCTGGCCCTGGTCATGCGGCTGGCGCTTTTGTCGATGATCGCCTGGATCGTCAGCCTGACCGCCCCGGTCTTCACCGTCATGGACAATGATTTTTCCTGGAAGGACATGATCCTGATCGCGGGCGGCCTCTTCCTGCTCTGGAAGGCGACCAAGGAAATCCACCACAGCGTCGACCCCGCCCCCAGCCATGAGCTGCTGGACAAGAAGGATGTCGTCATCTCAAACGTCGGCTCGGCCATCTTCCAGATCATCCTGCTGGACCTGGTCTTCTCGATCGACTCCATCCTGACCGCCGTCGGCATGACCGATCATCTGCCGATCATGGTCGTGGCCGTTCTGGTCGCCGTCACCGTCATGCTGCTGGCGGCCGATCCTCTGGCCAATTTCATCAACGAGAACCCGACCGTGGTCATGCTGGCCCTCGGCTTCCTGCTGATGATCGGCATGGTGCTGATCGCCGAGGGCTTCGGAGCCCATGTGCCCAAGGGCTATATCTATGCCGCCATGGCCTTCTCGGCGGGAGTCGAGGCGCTGAACATGGTGTCGCGCAAGGCGTCGGCGAGGAAACATGCCGCCCTCGACGCCCGTCAGGCGATGCTGAACAAGGCCGAAGCGGCCGAGCCCGGCGTCTGACCATGCGGCTCGCGGCGCTTCTTCTCGCCCTGCTGCTGGCGCCCCTCCCGGCGCCGGCGCAGACGACGGGTCCCGCCAGGACCCAGGTCGCGCCTCAGCCCACGCCCGTCCGGGTCTACGGCTTTGAAGTGGTGCGCGCCTATCCGCACGACCCCGGCGCCTTCACCCAAGGGCTGGTGTTCCGCGACGGCGTCCTGTTCGAGAGCACCGGCCGCTACCCGTCCACGATCCGCAAGGTGCGGCTGGTAGACGGCGTGGTGCTCGAGCGGCGGACCCTCGACCCGGCCTATTTCGGCGAGGGATTGACCGACTTCGGCGACCGGATACTGACCCTGACGTGGAAGAACCAGAAGGGTTTCGTCTGGGATGCGGCGGACCTCAGCATGGACGGCGAGTTCAGCTATTCGGGCGAGGGCTGGGGCCTGACCCAGGACGGGACCCGCCTGATCCTGTCAGACGGAACGCCGGCGCTGCGGTTCCTCGATCCGCAGACCTTTACCGAGACCGGCCGGGTCGCGGTCACCCTTGAGGGACGACCGGTCGGCAATCTGAACGAACTGGAATGGATCGACGGCGAGGTGTTCGCCAATGTCTGGCAGACCGACTTGATCGTTCGCATCGATCCGACGAGCGGTCGGGTGACGGGGATCATCGACCTGACCGAACTGATGCCGGACCGCAGCGCCCTGGACCCGACCGACGCGGTATTGAACGGCATTGCCTGGGACGACGAAGGCCGCCGGCTGTTCGTCACAGGCAAAAACTGGCCGACCCTGTTCGAAATCCGTCTGACCGGGCCGCGCTAGACCATTTTTTCTTCAGGTCGAATCGACCTGAATCCAAAATAATGGTCCAGCATCAATCCGGAGCGAAATCCGAGCCTCGACGGACTGCGTCCATCAAGACCGATTTCGTTCTGGCTAAAGCCCCGGGTCCCACGCGCCCGCATCGCGCATCCGGCATTCGCGCGCCTCCTGGGCCCGGCCGCCGACTTCCTCGGCCATGACGCAAATCTCCCTGGAGACCCTGGTCTTGCACACGCCGGGGACGACGCCGTGCAAAAAGGCCGCGCCAGCGAGGCCCAGAAGCCGGAACCCATAGCGCGACGAGGCGGCCATATGTTCGAAATAGCTTTCGCCGACCTCACGGGGATGGTCGGCGAACAGGCGTTTCAGCGTGCGGATCATGGTCTCACTATAGAACGAGATGAGGCGTCCCTCTACCCGTCCGCGCGATTCTGGCCTAAAACGCGCCACAGAACAGGGGGCCGCGGGCACGTCAGCACCGGATCGCGCGAGGGTTCCTGACACCGCTGAGGAAAGACCACCCATGGCCGACGGCTCGACCGCCCCGATCAAGACCTTCAAGTGGGACGACCCGTTGGACCTGTCGGGCCGGCTGACCGACGACGAACGGATGATCCAGGACGCCGCCCGGTCCTACGCTCGCGAGAAGCTGTTGCCGCGCGTCATCGCCGCCTTCCGCGACGAGACCTTCGACCGCGCCATCATGACGGAGCTGGGCGAAATGGGCTTTCTGGGTGCCATGCTTCCCGAACAATACGGCGGCTCCTCGGTCAGCCACGTCGCTTATGGCCTGATCTCGCGCGAGATCGAGGCGGTCGACAGCGGCTATCGCTCGGCCATGAGCGTGCAGTCGTCCTTGGCCATGTATCCGATCTACGCCTTCGGCTCCGAGGAACAGAAGATGCGGTTCCTCCCGAGAATGGCGGCCGGTGAACTGGTCGGCTGTTTCGGCCTGACCGAAGCCGACGGCGGCTCCGACCCGGCCTCGATGAAGACCAGGGCGGTCGCAGTGGCGGGAGGCTATCGCCTGAACGGTGCCAAATACTGGATCACCAACAGCCCGATCAGCGACCTCGCTGTCGTCTGGGCCAAGCTCGATGACGTGATCCGTGGCTTCATCGTCGAGCGCGACTTTGACGGCTTCACCACCGACAAGATCGGCGACAAGCTGTCCCTGCGCGCCTCGATCACGGGCGACATCGGTCTGAACGACGTATTCGTGCCCGAGACCAACCTGCTGCCGGGCGTGAAGGGGCTGCGCGGGCCGTTCTCCTGTCTGAACAAGGCCCGCTATGGCATCGCCTGGGGGGCCATGGGCGCGGCCGAGTTCTGCTTCCACGCCACTCGCGCCTATGTCGGCGAGCGGATGCTGTTCGGCCGGCCGCTGTCCAGCCGCCAGCTGGTGCAGAAGAAGCTGGCCGATATGCAGACCGAGATTTTCCTCGGCTTCGAGGGCGCGCTGGCGTTAGGCCGGCTGCTGGACCAGGGGGCCTGGGTGCCCGAGGCCATCTCGATGATGAAGCGCAACAACTGCGGCAAGGCCCTGGCCATCGCCCGCGAGGCCCGAGACATGCACGGAGGAGCCGGCATCACCGGCGAGATGCACGTCATGCGTCACGCCATGAACCTCGAGACGGTCAACACCTACGAGGGTGCCCACGACGTCCATGCCCTGATCCTCGGCCGCGCCATCACCGGAGAGAGCGCCTTTTAGGTCGGGCCGGGCACCGATCGCCGACGAGCCGTCCGGAGGCAGTCGTCACGGCCTGTTTCTCGCGCTAGGGTCCGTCGATAACAGGGGTCAAGTGATGCGGCGTTCCATTATACGGACTGGCGGACTTTCGGTCTTCGCGCTCATCATCGCCGTGACGATGTTCACGGCGGCTCCGGCGGCGGCGCAACAGTCGCCCATTCCCTATGATGCCCAACGCGGCGTCTTCACCTTCGCCACCGGTCTGGAACGGGCCCTGCCGGCCGTGGTCCAGGTGACGACCCTGGGCCAGTCCGAAGGCCCCAGTTCAGGCGACAACGAACCGAAGCCGGTCTCCAGCGGCTCGGGTGCCATCATCGACGCTCGCGAAGGCATCGTCGTCACCAACAACCACGTGGTCGAAGGCGGCCAGAAATACACGGTCGACCTGACCGACGGGCGGATCTTCGACGCTGTCCTGGTCGGCACCGACAAGGCGACGGACCTGGCCGTCCTGCGCATCGTCGCGACCGGTCTGTCGCAGATCGAGGTGGTCAACTCCGATTCCCTGCGCACCGGCGACCTCGCCTTCGCCGTCGGCTATCCGCTGGGACTCGACCAGACCCTGACTATGGGCGTGATCTCGGGCCTGGGCCGCTCGGGCATGGGCGACCGGATCGAGGACTATATCCAGACCGACGCAGCGGTGAATTCAGGCAACTCCGGTGGACCGCTGCTGGACAGCCGGGGCCGGTTGATCGGCATTAACACCTCCATTCTTTCGGGCGGCGGCGGCGGCAATGACGGCATCGCCTTCGCCGTGCCCAGCCGCATCCTGATGTATGTTGTGGCCCAACTGCGGGCGACCGGCGAGGTCAAACGCGGTTCGACCGGGGCCATTCTCGGCTCTCTCAACGCTGAACGGTCGCGCGATCTCGGTCTCGGGATTGTGCGGGGCGCGGTGATCGAGGACGTGGCGCCCGGCTCGTCCGCCGAGTTGGCCGGACTGATGCGTGGCGATGTCATCACCCGCATCCAGAACCGCCCGGTCTCCAATGCCGGAACGGTCGCGGCCACCATCGGCATCGCCGATCCCGGGACCCGGGTCGACGTGGTCTATCTACGCGACGGCCGCGAGGGCCGGACGTCGATGACCGTCGACGCGCCGGGCGATCGGCTGATCGTCGTCGGCGCCGAGGCGGTGATCGCCCGGGGTGCCGGCATCCGAACGGTGGCCGACGGCCTGCAGGTCTATTCAGTCGAGGGCGGTTCGCCCGCGGCGGCGGCCGGACTTTTGGCGGGGGATGCGGTGCGGGCGGTCGACGGCGTGCCGGTCCTCGACCTGTCAGGTCTCGCTATGACCCTCGACGGCGAGGGTCCGCGGACCCTGACGGTCGAGCGGGGCGTAGGGACAGTTGAGATCGTCCTGCCCTGAACCGTCCGCCCGATGGGGCCCGGACAGCAAAACGCCCGCTCGGCCAAATCGGGGGGGAGGGGGCCGGAGCGGGCGTCTCGCTTTGGAGGAAGCATCGGCCCGCCGGAGCCCTTGATGGAGTGATCCAGGG
>JBBQTX010000165.1:0-5050 GCA_038234475.1 Caulobacterales bacterium
GTCGGCGGCCGCGTAGCCCAGCATGCGTTCGGCGCCGACGTTGAAGATCTGGATGACGCCCTTCGCGTCGGTGGCAATACTCGAAAAGTTGGCGCTGTTGAGAATCGCGTTCTGCAAGGCCCCGGCCTGGCGCAGGGCCTCCTCAGCCTGCTTGCGTGCGGTGTTGTCGGTGCCGATCAGCAGATAGCCGATGATCGCATCCTGCGCGTCGCGCAGGGCCGTGACGGACACCACGGCGGGAAACCGGCTGCCGTCCTTGCGGATATAGGTCAGCTCGTAGATGTCCTCGATCCCGCGCGAGGCCTTGAACACCAGGGCCTCGAAGCCCGGCGTGATCGGGGTGTCGAGTTCGGCGCTCAGTTCCGCAGCGCGGGCCACCAACTCCTCCGGATCGGAAATGTCGGCCGGCGTGATCTTGTTCATCACCTCGGCGGCTGCGTAACCCAGCATCTGTTCGGCGCCGACGTTGAAGATCTGGATCACGCCCTTGGCGTCGGTGGCGATACTGGAGAAGTTGGCGCTGTTGAAGATCGCGCTCTGCAGCGCGCCCGCCTTGACGATCAGCTCTTCGGTCTGGCGCGGCGACGCCGGGTCGGCGGCCTGGGGGGACTGGGTCTCCCCGCCCGTCTCCGTGTCTGAACTGACGATCGGGTGTCCTGACTCAAGTATACCCTGTCGACAGGGCGCGCAGTTTGCTTGGATTATTATTGAAGAAGGGCCGCGATGGAAAACTCGAGTTGATACGGAGAATAGGGTTTTTGAAGAAATTGTCCGCCACGGACGAACAAACTCTGCATGTCATCTGTCAGATAGCTGCCCGACGTGTACAGCACCCGCAAGTCAGGACGAAGCCTCGTGGCCTGGTTGGCGATGTCATAGCCGCCGTGGGCCAGTGCGTGCAGGCGGATGTCGACGAACAGACCGTCGATGTGACCGGACCCGGACAGGTGGACGAGCGCCTCGGCCAGGTCGCACGCCGACAGCGTATCGTGGCCCAGATCTTCGATGGTCCACCCGGCATTTTGCCGAATGAACACCTCGTCCTCGACGATGAGAATAGTGGCCATCAGACCACCGCCGGTTCTGATCGCCGCATAAATTGATTCCCCGAGGTCGCCCCGATGGCTATCGACCCAAGAGATGGAATTCGTGCAGGCTGGGAAGGTTCCCCCGCATCGGAAATAATCCGGACCGCGCCGCAGTCAAACTGTCGGTGACGATTTTCGGATTGGGATTCAAGCGTGAAACCGACGTCGTCCGGAACGTCCGCTTGCGATCCGGGCAGCGCCGGCGCCGGGTTCGTCAATCCGATTGAAGCCTCGTCCTTCCGGGCCCGCATTACCAAACCTTCAACTGGCCGCCGGGGTGACGGACGCTGTACATAACGCCTGAACCTTAATCGGCGGCCTTTCCTTCGCGGGCGAACAGGCGCATTTTGAGGGCTGTTCAAGGTTCGGCGGGAGGCCGGGTATGAGACGGATCGCCATGCTCGCGGTCGTCGGCGGACTGGTCGCCGCCCTGTCCGGCTGCGCCCTGACGGACCGGTTCATGCCGGGGCGGCAGACGGCCGGAGCCCCGCAGCCGGGTCAGATCGAACCCGTCCACGCCGTCGTCATCGCCCAGAACCAGGCGGTGTTCTGGGCCAGTTCGAACGGCTGCACGGTCAAGGCGGACCTGACCCCGGTGGTGCGCGAGACCAACGAGGGGCCGATCATCACCCTGCGCCGGATCAAGGAAGACCGCTGCCTGGAAACCCGGCCCGACGGTGTGGAACTGCGCTGGTCGTTCGAGGAGCTGGGCCTCGCGCCGGGCGCGCGCGTGTCGGTCGAGAACCCGTACCAACTGCCCGCGACCTGAGCCGTCGATCCGTCGGCGGCCGGTTGAATCCGCCGCCCGTTCCGGCGACACCCGTCAGCACCTTGGCGGGCCGTCATGCTTTGGATTCTGCTCGCACTGTTGACCGTTCAGGACCCGGCGATTCCGATCGCCGTGGAGCCAATGCCGCCTGCCGTTGAGGCCGGGACCGCCGCCGCCGAACGTCCCGTCATCGTCGTCTCCGGCAAGATCGCGGGCTACAGCGAGGAAGCCTTCGCCGCAGGCCATGTCGGCGTGGTGATTGTCGAGGCCCCGGTTGAACCGGACGGTACCCGGGGCCCGGTCAGCGTTCTGGAAACCTCGCGTTCGGATTTGCTGAATGCCGAGGCCGCAGGGCTAGCTAGCGCCGGAACGCGCCAAGCATGTCCGCCGGGATGCGGTGCGGCCGCATCGTCGTGGCATCGACCAGAACCCATTCCGACAGCCCTTGCGCGCACAGTCGACCCTCGCCGTCCTCGATGCGGACGGAGCGGTTGAACCGCGGTCCCTGGGGATCGCCGACCCAGGTGCGGGCGACGACGCCCTTGGCCTGCGGCGGCAGGGGGCGGAAATAGTCGATCTCGTGCCGGACCGCGACCCAGGACCAGCGGGCCCGGGTGGCGTCGTCGAAGCGCGCGTTCCAGTGGGCCGTGCCCGCGTCCTGCAGCCAGCCGACATAGACGACGTTGTTGACGTGGCCGTTGTCGTCGATGTGCCCGGACAGGACCGTCAGCGGGACAATGAATATCTCGCGGTCGGCCCGGGGTTCGAGGACCGCGCGGGCCACTAGGCTTCGGCTTGCCCGCCCGAATCCCCGGAGCCCAGGGCCACGCCCTTGTCGGTCATCAGGGTCTGCAGTTCACCGGCGTTGAACATCTCGCGCACGATGTCGGAGCCACCGACGAACTCGCCCTTCACATACAGCTGGGGGATGGTCGGCCAGTCGCTGTAGGTCTTGACGCCCTCGCGCAGCCCCTCGTTCTGGAGCACGTCGACGCCGACGAAATCCGCGCCGATGTGATCGAGGATCTGCACCGCCAACGAGGAGAAGCCGCAACGCGGCGCGTCCGGCGTGCCCTTCATGAACAGCACGACCGAATGATCCTTCAACGTCTCGGCGATGAACTCATGGATCGGATCGGCTTCGGCGGCGGGCGTCACGGCTTGATCGGTCACGGGTGAGGGCCTTTCGGTGAAGCCCGTGAGGTATGGACCGCGACACGGGTGGTCAAGGGCGGACGGCGGATCAGGCGGCCTTGGCCCCCGCCACCCGGGCCATTTCGATCTGGGCGGACAGGCCGGGCGGCATTTCGCGGTCGGGAACCTGTGACAGCATGTTGAGGCGCTCGATGTTGTCGGCGTCGATGATCACGCTGGAAACCGACGGATCGGTCAGGGCATAGGCCAGGCAGATGGCCTCGGCGGTCCAGTTGTTGGTGCGGTGCAGGAAGGCGAAGGTTCCGGCATGGGCCAGCGGCCCCTCCTTGGGGGCCTTTCCGCCGCCGAAGCCGAACAGGCCCTTCTTCGGTTGATGGACGGTGGCGGCCTTTTTGGCCGAGTCGAGGCTGTCGGGGAAATAGCCATAGGCGAAGATGGCCATGTCCTGTTCGCGCGCCGCGCGCAGCCGCGACCGGACCTGCCACGACGCATTGACGTGGAGCGGCGAGGCCAGGACGTCGAAGGCCCCGGTCGAGACATAGGTATCCATCACACCGCTGTCGCCCGAGACCCCCAGCAGGCGCACCCGCTCGGTGGCCCGCAAGGCCTTGAGCGCGCCGAGCGTCGACTGCGGCAGTTCGTGGTCGCCCGGCTCGTCGAGGATGGCGAGGTCGAAACAGCCCAGACCGGAGGCCTGCAGGCTGCGGTCGATGGCGGAGGTGATGCCCTCGGCCGAGAAATCGCGGTCGGAGCCACGACGGCCGTTACCGGCCCCCAGGGTCAGCGACACCTGCACCAGCCGGCGGTCGACGCCCCGCAGCGCCGCGCCGAGGATTTCGGACAGCACCGGATCGGCGGTCTCGAGCCGGTAGCTGTTGATGCCGGTCTCGAGCGCGGAATAGATCAGGTCACGACCGGCGGCGGGGCCGCCGGCGATGTCGCGGGCGCCGAGGCTGAGGGTCAGACAGGAGACGGCCTGTCCGGCGCGGCCAAAGGGACGATAGCGCATGGTTCAGTCTCCCGCCGGATTCGAGGGGGCCGGATTCGAGGGGGCAGAGGTTTCCAGCGCCAGGGCATGGAGCGCGCCGCCCATCTTGCCCTTCAACGCCGCATAGACGAGCTGGTGCTGGCGCACGCGCGGCACGCCCGCGAACGCGGCCGAAACGATCCGCGCGCGATAGTGGTCGCCGTCGCCGGCCAGATCGTCGATGGCGATCTCGGCGTCGGGAAAGGCCTCGACCAGATGGCGACGGAGCTCTTCGACAGGCATGGGCATGGAAGGGGCGGGCTCCGGATTCACCGGGGATGATGGCTTGTAAACCTTAATGGCTGGCTACGGTCTCTACCGTGCCGTCCGCTCGAGCAGGACCACCGTCGCGTCCTTGTAGGAGGTCTCGGTGTAACGGGCGTATCCGACCCGTGCCGCGAGGGCGTGCGAGGGCGCATTGCCCGGCGAGATCATGCACACCGTGCGCGTCGCGTTCAGCGTCTCGTCGCACCAGGCCAGGGCCGCCGTCAGGGCCTCGAACGCCATGCCCCGGCCCTGAAAGCGCGGGGCCACGCCCCAGCCGAGTTCCGGCGCGTCGAAGGCGGGGGTCATGATCCGGCGATAGTCCAGCACCCCGACGCTGCCGACATAGGCACCCGTCGCCGTCTCCCGGATGGCCCAGTTGCCATGGCCCAAGGCCTCCCGGTGGCCGATGTCGCGCAGCAGCCTGAACCAGACGTCCTCGGACGACAGGGGGGCCGGGAAGATGGCGGTGGCGAAGGCCGGGTCGGCCCACAGCGCGATCAGATCGTCCAGATCGCCGAGGGCGACCGGGGTCAGGGTCAGGCGGTCGGTGATCAGGGTGGTCACATCAACCCCAGCTGTTTGAAACTGGCCACGCCGTCGCGGCCGACGATCAGATGGTCATGGACGTCGATGCCCATGACCCGTGCCGCCTCGATGATCTGGCGCGTCATGTCGATGTCGGGGCGCGACGGGGTCGGGTCGCCCGAGGGATGGTTGTGGACGATGATCATCGACTTGGCCGAC
>JBBQTX010000166.1:0-4994 GCA_038234475.1 Caulobacterales bacterium
GCCGCAACTGGGTCGACGCCCGCGCGCCCGAAAGCCTGAAGCCCTGGCTGAAACTGGGCCGGTTCGACCGGCCGATCGGGATCTGGCTGCTGCTGTTGCCCGGCTGGCAGGGGATCGCCCTGGCGCTGGCGGGGGAACGCCGGCTGCCGGGTCCGTATGATCTGTGGCTGTTCATCGGATTTGCCATCGGGGCCTGTCTGATGCGGGCGGCAGGCTGCGCCTTCAACGACATCGTCGATCGCGACATCGACGCCCGGGTGGCGCGGACCGCCGACCGGCCGATCCCGTCAGGCCGGATCAGCGTGAAACAGGCCTGGGGCTTCGTGGTCGGGTGCAGTCTGGTCAGCCTGCTGATCCTGCTGACGCTCAATCTGACGGCGATCCTGCTGGGCGTCGGCTCGCTGGTGCTGGTCGCGGCCTATCCATTCATGAAACGGATCACCTGGTGGCCGCAGGCGTGGCTGGGGCTGACGTTCAACTGGGGCGCACTGATGGGGTTCGCCGCGGCGGCGGGTTTCGGCAATGTCGAGACCACCGTTGCCTTGACGGGCCCTTTTGCTGCTCTGCTGTGGAGCGGCGTGTGGCTGTGGCTCGGCGGCGTATTCTGGACCCTCGGTTACGATACCATCTACGCCCTGCAGGACATCGAGGACGACGCCATGGTCGGGGTGAAGTCGTCGGCACGGCGGCTGGGCAGGGGCGTCAGGGGCGGGGTGGCCATCTTCTATTTCATCTCCGTCCTGCTGGTCGGGGTGATCGGCTGGGCCTCGGCGCTGTCGCCTCTGTTCTATCTCGGCCTCGGCCTCTATGCCGCTCATCTGGCCTGGCAGGTCCTTCGCCTGCGGCCCGACGACGGGGCCCTGGCATTGCGGCTGTTCAAATCCAATCGCGAGGCGGGGCTGATCCTGCTGGCGGCCATCGCCATGGGCGCGGTATCAGTGATGCCATAACCGGAGACCGCCATGACAGTCGCCCCTCGACACCGCCTGATCGGCCTCGCTGCCCTCTTGACGCTCGCGGCCACACTGGCCTCATGCAACCGCGAACAGGAGGCCCGCGCGCCCCTGCCTCCGGCCGCGGGAGAGACCTCCGCCGCCGTGACCCCGGCCGAAGCCGCCGCCCCCATGGCGTTCAAATCCAAGACTTCGTTCGCAGAGGTCAGCCTGACCCTGCCGGTCGCCCTCAAGACCCAGCCGGACCTGCATGCCCGGCTCTATGCCGCCGGCGTGCAGGATCTGCGCGAGTTCACAGAAGGGGCCCAGGCCGACCGCACAGAAGCCGGAGGCGACGCGGGTATGCCCCCCTACGACCGGTCGATCGAGATCACGCCCGGTGCCGAGACCGGCAAGCTGTTCAGCCTGATCCGCACGGATTCCGAATACACCGGCGGGGCCCATCCGAACGCCTCCTTCGCCTCGATCCTGTGGGACAAGGCGCTCAAGCGCGAAATCACCGGCGCGAACCTGTTCACCCGGGCGGCCGACCTGTCCGCGCTGGACAACGCCCTGTGCGCGGCCATCAACGCCGAGAAGAAGAAGCGCGATCCGACGGCCCGCACCCTCGGCCTGAGCGGGGGTGACTGGCAATGTCCGCGCGCCGCCGCCACACCCTTCGTCCTGGCCTCAGGAACCCAGCCGGGCAAGGCCGGCGGGCTGGTGTTCCTGATCGGACCCTATCAAGTCGGACCCTATGTCGAGGGGAGCTATGAGGTGACGGTCCCCCAGAACGCCTTCCGGTCGCTGCTGGCCCCCGCCTATGCCGACGAGTTCGCGGGCGAGCCGAAGCCCGCCCCCCTCCCCGCCGCCTGAGCCTTTACTTCAGAAACGCATCCACCAGTTCGGCGAACCGGGCCGGCTGGTCGGCCATGACGAAATGGCGGCTGTCGTCGACCCGGACCAGTGTCACGCCGGGCAGGGTGGCGTATTCCCGCGTCCACAGGGCGTCAGCCATAGCTGCGGGAGCGCCGCCGTCGGCATCGGCGGCATAGAGGGCGGTCACGGGCGTCGTCATGGCGGCCAGGCCCGGACGGGCGTCGGTGGTCATGACATCAGTCAAGGCGGCGGCCACGGCGCGTCGTTCGCTGGCCATCGACCATTCGACCATGGTCTCGCGCATCGCCGGATCGCGCGCCAGACCCCGGGACGCCTGGGCCTGCTGGCTGCGGAAGGTCGGCTCATCGGCGGCGATCATGGCCGCAGCGAACCGGGCGGCAATGGGGCGGGCCGTCTCGGCCGTCACCACCGGACCAAACAGGGCGCTGTAGAACGGCAGGGCATCGACGATCATCAGCCGCCCCACGCGATCCGGGTGGGTCTGGGCCAGCAGCAGTCCGCTGAGACCGCCCATCGAATGGCCGATCATCGCGGGTCGGTCGAGCCCGGCCTCGGCGATGTAGCGCGCCAATTCCTCGACCTCGGGGGCTACGAACGGTCCATCGCCATGCACCCAGGGCTCGCCGGCGAAACCGGCCAGCTGGACCAGATGCACCCGGTGCGTCGCCGCCAGCCGCGTCGCCAGAGGCCGCCATACCTCGCGCGAGGAGGCCAGCCCCGGGATCAGGATGACGTCGGGGCCGGTGCCCATGACCTCGACGGATAGCCGGTCGGAAGCAAAGGGGGCGGTCTGCGAGGCCCGAACCGGTTCCGCATGGGCCGAAAGCGCGAAGGCAGCGAACCCGATGGTCAAGGCCGTGATGAAAGCGAAAAGCAGGGCGCGCAGGGTCGAGCGCCCGCTGCGGTGGGTCAGCAGCATGGTCGTATCCTTTGTAAGGTTAAAGTGACTTCGTCAGGCGTGGGGGTTGTCGAAGATGTCCTCGACCGGGCGTCCGAACATCACGGCGATGCGGTAGGCAAGGTCCAGCGAGGGGTCGTGCTTCTCGGTCTCGAGCGCATTGACCGCCTGACGCGAGACACCCAGCGCCTGACCCAGCTGTTCCTGGGTCCAGCCACGCCCGGTACGAAGATCGCGCAAACGGTTGCGCATCAGCGACTGCTTTTCAGAAAGGGGGAGACGAGGCCGAACAGGCCCCAGAACAGCGGATAGATCAGCCAGCCCGGGGCGTGTGGCGCGTTCCCATAGCTTTCCACGAATCCCCAGGCGCTGAACAGCGCCATCGCAAGGCCCGAAGCCGCGATGAAGCGTTTGGCCGTCAGAGCGCGAACAAACTCATCGCTCTCGTTCATCAGCGACATGGTGGCCCAGAGTTGACCCGCGATAAGCGCGGCGACCGCCAGACCCAGAACAACCCCGGCCGACTCGCCGATGATCTCGTCAAAGGCCCCGAAGATCGCCGCCACGTTGACGGCGACATAGCCCGCCATGAAAAGATTGGTGCGGATGACATAGCGCCTGTGCGCCGGATCCATCGTCTTGAAAATCGCCATTCGGGGTCTCCCTTGTAAGGAACACCTTACATGATCCGGATGTCAGGTCAACATTACTTTTGTCAGGTGTTGCTGACAGGCAGTCTGACCCCTTGGTGACGGTGGCCCTGCGGACTATCCTGCGCCATGCCCGCCGCACCGCGCGTTTCTCCGTCCGACGTGTTCGGCCCGTCCGAGTGGGCTGCCTTTCAGGCGCGTTCGACGTGGCGGGGGCCGGTTCTGGTCCTTCATGCCTGGGCCGTCATTGCCCTGGCGGTCGTCGCCGGCGTCTGGCAGCCGATCCTGATCCCGCTCTGCATCATGGTGATCGGCACGCGCCAGCTGGGTCTGGCCATATTGATGCACGAGGCCGCGCACGGGGCCCTGGCCCGAAATCTGAACCTGAACGACGCGCTCGGCCACTGGCTGTGCGCCGTGCCAATCGGGGCCTCGCTGGCCGCCTACCGACCCTATCACCTGTCGCATCACCGGTTCGCCCAGCAGCCGGAGGACCCCGATCTGGTGCTGTCAGCCCCGTTCCCGGTCTCGAAGGCGTCGCTGCGGCGCAAGATGGTGCGCGACCTCAGCGGACAGACCTTCTTCAAGCAGCGGGTGCTGCTGTTGTTCGGGGCCTTTGCCACAGCGCGTGACGAGGACATGGCCGAGGGGGCGGTGGTGACCGGACGCTCGGTGGCTCCCTTCCTGATGGTCAACGCCGCCCTGCTGGCCGCCGCCATCCTCGCCGGGGTCTGGTGGGCCTGGTTCGCCCTCTGGCTTCTGCCCATGGCGACGTGGTTCCCGCTGGTGACGCGGCTGAGGAACATCGCCGAGCACGCCTGTGTCGAAGGCTCGGCCACCGACCCGTTCCGCGCCGCGCGGACCACGCGGGCGTCGTGGTGGGAGCGCGCCTTCATCGCCCCCTACTGGGTCAATTTCCACGCCGAGCATCATCTGTTCATGCATGTACCGTGCTGGAACCTGCCGCGGCTGCACCAAGCGCTGCGTGCCACCGGCCCCGGCGAGCGGATGGAGGTCGCTGACGGCTATGTCAGCGTGCTGAAGGCGGCGGCGTCGCGGGTGAACTGAACGGCGGCTACGCCATGCCGCATTGCCGGGGCGGCCGCCCGGCGCGCAAACGGGCGGCATGCGCCAACCGACACCTGCATCCCACGGTCTTTCCGTCCCGACCGGCCGCCTGTCGCGGCTGGCGCGCTTCGGCGGCCTGGCCTCCGGCGTGGCCGGCAACATGCTGGCCGAGGGGGCGCGCCAGTTCGTCCGCGGCGAACGCCCAACGGTCGGCGACCTGCTGATGACGCCCGCCAACGCCCTTCGGGTGACCGAGGAACTGGCCCAGCTTCGCGGAGCGGCGATGAAGATCGGCCAGCTGATGTCGATGGATGCAGGCGAGTTCCTGCCGCCCGAACTGTCCGACATCCTCGCGCGCCTGCGGGCTGACGCCCGGCCCATGCCCCCGGTCCAGCTGCAGGCCGCGCTCAATCGCCGCTGGGGCCGGGGCTGGGAGGCGAAATTCACCAGCTTTGGCCTCGATCCCGTGGCCGCCGCCTCCATCGGCCAGGTGCACCGGGCGACCACGGTCGATGGTGACGATCTGGCGATCAAGGTGCGAGACTG
>JBBQTX010000167.1:0-4975 GCA_038234475.1 Caulobacterales bacterium
GAAAAGCCGGGCGAGTTCGATCCCCGCGCCTGGATGAAGCCCGCCAAGGAGGCGATGCGCAAACTCTGTCAGGAGCGCTACCAGCAGTTCGGCTGCGAGGGCCAGGCGTCGAAAATTCGCCCACTCTCCACCGCCCAGATGGCGCAACGCTACGCCAAGGGCGAACTGAACCCGCACTTCGGTTCGGCGGCGTCGAAGGCTGCCTGACGCGGCAGCCTCACCCGCCGGTGCGGGCTACCAGCCGCCATACTGGTACTGAAAGCGTCGGCGCACGTCGCGGACATCGCGCTCGGCCTCGTCGACCTCGTCCTGCGCTCGCCGCCAGTCGCGCTGGCGGTCGGCCCGCTCGCGGCGGATTTCCTGGATTCGAACCCGGATGCGGTCCAGTTCCTCGTCGGTCAGGCCGTCGGCCCGGGCTTCGGCCTGTTTGGCACTGATCTTGTCGTCCAGTTCCTCGAGCCGGTCGCCGAGTGATTCAACACTGCTGCGCGCGCTCGCCAGCGCCGAAACGACCGCGTACACAACCTGACCGTCCCGGAAGGCTGGCAGAAAATCGGCCTCCAGGCGCGGTGGGCAGACACCCGCATAGCCTGAACCTGTACGTCCGACCTCGAACCCCTTGCCCGGCGTGCAGTAACGAACCAGCCCATGCTCCCGGCCAGCCGCGTAAGACACCTCATCCGGCGTAACGCCGTGTTTGGAGCAGGCCTCGGCGTGCTCCGCCAATCGGCTCGTGGTCAGGCCAGACTGGCCATCGGCGTATCCTTGGCCGCCCCAGTCGCCCGCCAGGCACTGTTCCGCGCTCATGGTCGCGCAACTGCCCAGCACCAGCACGGCACCCGCCGCCCCTGCGGCGGCGATCAACAACCTCATGGTCTGTCTCCCCAAAGCCCCGCCGTCATGATGGCTTAAATCCGGGAGGCGGCCAAGCTTGCTGACCGTGTGATCGGAACCGGCGCGTGCTAGATCGTCGCCCCGCCCCGCTCCGGAGGCGGTGGAGCGCGTGGTGCCAGACGAACCCCTTCTGTCCGAAGACCTCCTGATCGACGAGGAGGGGGCGACGGTTCTCGAAGCCCGTCTCGAGGCCGGCGGAGCCCGGCTCGACAAGGCGCTGGCCGACATCTTCCCGACCCTGTCGCGCGCGCGGCTGCAGGCCCTGCTGGCCGAAGGCGTCGTCACCCGCGACGGCCAGCCCCTGACCACCGGCTCGGCCAAAGCCCAGGCTGGCCTGTACGCCGTCGCCCTGCCGGCGGTGATTTCAGCCACCCCCCTGGCCGAGGCGATCCCGCTCGTCGTCGTCTATGAAGACGCGCACCTGATCGTCATCGACAAGCCCGCCGGTATGGCCGTCCACCCGGCGCCCGGCAGCGAGACCGGCACTCTCGTCAACGCCCTGCTCCACCACTGCGCCACATCGCTGTCGGGCATCGGCGGTGTCGCCCGCCCCGGCATCATCCACCGGCTCGACAAGCACACCTCCGGTGTCATGGTAGCGGCCAAGTCCGACGCGGCCCACGCCGGCCTCTCGGCCCTGTTCGCCGCCCACGACATCGAGCGGACCTATATCGCCCTGGTTCGCGGCACCCTTCTGCCCGCCCGGGGGCGCATCGTTTCCAACCTCGGACGCTCGACCGGCGACCGCAAGAAGATGGCCGTGCTCAACCACGGCGGCCGGGAAGCCATCACAGACTATGCCGTGGAACAGGTCTTCGGCGCGTCCGCCCAGAAGGGGTCGAGGCCCGCCGACCCGCCCATGGCCTCCCGTATCGCCTGCACCCTTCACACCGGCCGGACCCATCAGATCCGCGTGCATATGGCCTCCCGGGGCGCCCCCCTGCTCGGCGATCCCGTCTACGGCTCGGGCAGTCCAGCCAACCCCGTCCGCGCCGCCATCGCCGCCGCCGGCCTGACCCGCCAGGCCCTGCACGCCGCCATCCTCGGCTTCGTCCACCCGGTCACGGGAGAGGCGCTGAGGTTCGAGACGCCGCCCCCCTCGGACATGCAGGCGCTGGAGGCCAATCTGCGCCTCCTCTAGGTCCGTCTTGATTCGCTACTGACTCGCTGCTATGGACTGCGGCATTCGGCGCCGTGGCGTTGGGGCAACGGTCACGCTTTGGTGTGACCATCCGCCTCTGACAAAGACTGAAACCCAATCCTATGTCGTCTGTTGAGGGGTGAGGCGTCGGTGCACATTGGGTGGCCGCCTCCGCAGGGCCCGCTCGTTGACTCGGTCGGAGGGACCATATGGCTGTTGCTAGATCACTCGCGGTGATGTCGCCTGAACAGGGGCTGTCGCGATACCTGACGGAAATTCGCAAGTTTCCCATGCTTGCGAAAGACGAAGAATTCATGCTCGCCAAACGCTGGACCGAGCATCAGGACGCCGAGAGCGCGCACCGCCTCGTCACCTCCCACCTGCGCCTCGTGGCCAAGATCGCGATGGGCTATCGCGGCTACGGCCTGCCGATCGGCGAGGTGATTTCCGAGGGCAACGTCGGCCTGATGCAGGCCGTCAAGAAATTCGACCCGGACAGGGGTTTCCGCCTCGCGACCTACGCCATGTGGTGGATCCGCGCCTCGATCCAGGAATACATCCTGCGCAGCTGGTCGCTGGTGAAAATGGGCACCACGGCGGCGCAGAAGAAGCTGTTCTTCAACCTGCGCAAGGCCAAGAGCCAGATTTCCGCCTTCGAGGAAGGCGACCTGCGGCCCGAGAACCTGTCGGCCATCGCCATCAAGCTGGGCGTGTCCGAGGAGGAGGTCACCAATATGAACCGCCGCCTCGGCGGCGACTCCTCGCTGAACGCGCCGATCCGGTCGGACGGCGAAAGCGAGTGGCAGGACTGGCTGGCCGACGACACCGCCGTCTCGCAGGAAACCGCCCTCGCCGAAAGCGAGGAAAAGTCTATTCGCATGGGTCTGCTCGAGGAAGCGATGCAGGAGTTGACCGACCGCGAGAAGCACATCCTGACCGAGCGCCGCCTCAAGGACGATCCGGTAACGCTGGAAGAGCTGGCCGGTCAGTACGGCGTGTCGCGCGAGCGCGTCCGGCAGATCGAGGTCCGCGCGTTCGAGAAGCTGCAAAAGGCCATGCGTGCCGCCGCCGAAGAGCGGAACCTGGTCGACGCCTGATCCAGTCCGCCTCCCCCGCCCGTCGGGGGAGGCGTTCAGGTCACCGCCGACACGGTTTGGAACTGCTCGTCCCGCCAGCTTTCGCTGTCCAGAATCTCGCCCAGAACCTCGACCGCGTCCCAGACATCGACGTGGCGCACATACAGGGGCGCGAAGCCGAACCGGATCACGTCCGGACGGCGGAAGTCACCGATCACCCCGCGCACGATCAGGTTCTGCATCACCGCCCAGCCCTGCGGGTGCGCGAACGAGACCTGTCCGCCGCGCACCTTCCAGTCGCGCGGTCCGACCAAGGCCAGGCCATGCGCCGCGCACCGCGATTCCACCCGTTCGATGAACAGGTCGCCCAGCGCCCCGGCCTTGGCCCGCACCTGCGCTACTTCCACGCCCTCGAAGGCGTCCAGAGCCGCATCCAGCGCCGCCAGGCTCAGGACCGGCGGCGTCCCGCACAGCCAGCGGTCGATGCCCGGCGCGGGCGCGTAGTCATCGACGAAGTCGAACGGTCGCGCATGCCCCATCCAGCCCGACAGTGGATTGCGCAAGCTCGCCTGATGCCGCTCCGCCACGAAAACATAGGCCGGTGCTCCCGGCCCGCCGTTCAGATATTTGTAGCCGCAACCGGCCGCCAGATCGGCACCGTCGCGATTCAACTCGACGTCCAGCACGCCCCCGCTATGGCTCAGGTCCCACAGGCTCAGCGCCCCGACCGCGCGCACCCGGGCGCTTTGAGCCGCCATGTCGCGAACCGCGCCGGTGCGGTAGTGGACGTGGCTCAGCAGGACCATCGCCGTGCCGTCGTCTAGCGCCGCCTCGAAGCCACCGGGCTCAACGACGCGCAGCTCGACCTCCGGCATCGCCTCGGCCAATCCTTGGAGAATATAAAGATCGGTCGGGAAATCGCCTCGCTCTATGACGACTGCTCGCCGCTTCGGCCCCTGCGCCCGCACTGCCGCCGCCGCCAGTTTGAACAGGTTCACCGACACCGAATCCGCGGCTACGACCTCGCCCGCCTTCGCCCCGATCAGACGCGCGATCTTGCCTCCGACCTGTTGCGGCAAGCCGATCCAGCCATGGCTGTTCCAGCTTGCGATTAAATCCCGGCCCCATTGCCGTTCGGTCGTCTCACGCACCCGCTCACGCGCCCCGACGGTCAGGGCACCCAGCGAATTGCCGTCCAGATAGATGACACCGTCCGGAAGGATGAACCGCTTGCGCACCCCGGCCAGGGGATCAACGGCGTCCCGGTCGAGGCAGGTCTGGCGGGTGGTCATGCGCGAGGCTCCGGTTGCCGGACGGCTAACGCTCTCTACAGTGAGCCGCTGCGCCGGTGAAACGGCGGGTTCGACAGGACCGGGACAAATGCGCCCAATCTTCGCCGCCGTGCTCGCATGCCTGTCTGTCGCTGCGTGCTCGCCGCCGCCCGCGACCAAGGAGCCGGTGGAGACCCGCACTCCGATCACCTTCAGCCAGCTTCTGGAAAAGCCCCGCGCCAGCGCCGACCGCCGCATCGCCTACGGCGCAGACCCTCTTCAGTTCGGCGAACTCTGGATTCCGCGCGGACGCGCCCCCCCCTGTCATCGTCCTGATCCACGGCGGCTGCTGGCGTGCCGACCTGCCGGGGCTTGAGCTGATGGCCTATATGGCGGCCGACCTGCGCGAGCGGGGCTATGGGGTCTGGAACGTCGAATATCGCCGCATCGGCCATCCTGGCGGCGGTTACCCCGGCACCTTCCAGGACATAGCCGCCAGCGTCGATCATCTGCGCGCGCTGGCACCCCGATATGGCCTCGATCTGCGTCGGGTCGCGGTCTCGGGTCATTCGGCGGGCGGTCATTTGGCCCTG
>JBBQTX010000168.1:0-4956 GCA_038234475.1 Caulobacterales bacterium
GGCCCCGGCGCTGCGGGCGGTGGAGCCCTGTTCGGGACGCAGGTTCAGCAGCATGACCTGCGGGCAGGCGTGTCGCGCGATACGGATGAGCCCCGCTGCCGCCTGCCAGTCCCGGGCGCTGTGGTGTTCGACGCCGGTCAAGTCGATGGCCAGACACCGGGCCCGGACCCGCGCCAGTCGCCGCGCCAGCGTAGGATCCGGCGCGATGTGCAGGATGACGCCGAGCGCGGCGGTCTCGAAATGCGCAATCGCTTCGTCGATCGCTTCCGGGGGCGCCCGCTCCAGTCCGCCGAGGACTTCGACCAGCAGGGTTCCCGGAGGGGCGCCGTGTCGAAGCTCGGCGCACAACAGCGCGAATCGACCGCCGCTGGACGCCAGCGTGCGCCAGAATGCCGGAAGCACGCCGGTGCCTTCCGGTCCGATGTGAAGCAGGTCGAGGCCATGGTTCAGCGTCTGCAGATCGATGCGCTTCAGATCGACCGTCTCCAGCGTGCGGACGCCTCTCGCCGCCAAGGCCGGTTCGCCGCCGCGATGACGCACCGTCCGGCGGATCCGGCGGCTGACCGGTTCCCCCTGGGCAAGATCGAACACGGGCTGGACCGTCAGTGTCACCGTGAGTTCCCGGCGCGCCCGCGTGACCATCGGAAAGGTCACGGTTTCGTAGGCCATGGAGCAGGAGCGGCGCGCTCCAATGGGCGCGGTCGCTCGGGTCTTGACCTCCGGATTGTGGCCCGAGGAGTCTTGGTAACCGGTCGCGGGTGCCATGACTGCCTCCGTCAGCTGGTCTCACGTGCCCCGGCATCAGATTATCACCAAAGGTACGAGCGGATTGCTGACAAACGTGGTGACGGCCTCGTTCACCACGCCGCGATCGCCGGCCGTGGCTGCGTTGACATCTCGTCAGCTTTGCGATTTAAAGTTCTTCGTATTTAGGGATTTTCGATGCGAACGCTCACCAGCCTTTTCCTGATCGCATTGTCCGGTGCCGTCTTCGCCGGGTCGGGCCCGGCCTCGGCCCAGACACCTGTCCAGGCACCCGCCCCGCCGACCCTGACCCCCACGCGATCGACGCTGGAGATCCGTGAGCCCGGTCTCGTCGCCGACTATTTCGCTGCCGATCCGGCCACGGCGGCACCCGGCGGCGTCATCGTGCTGGGCGGATCGGAGGGCGGTCTCGGCGGATCGCGAAATCTGGCGCGGCGCCTGGCCGCCGACGGTTTCGACGCCCTCGCCGTCTCGTATTTCGGCGAGGCGGGCCAATCGCCGAGGCTGGACCAGGTGGCGATCGAGCCGGTCACCCGCGCCCGCGAGTGGTTGGAGGCCCGTCCCGGTCGCGCCGGTCCCGTCGCCATCGTCGGCGTCTCCAAGGGCGCTGAACTGGCCCTTCTGATCGCCAGCCGCGACCCTTCGATCAAGGCGGTGGCGGTCGGCGTGCCCTCCAATGTCGTCTGGCAGGGCATCGACCAGGCCGGCGGTGCCACCGGATCATCCTGGACCGCCGACGGCGTGCCCCTGGACTATGCGCGCTATGATCTCAGTCAGGGATTCACGAGTATCTACAAGCTCTACCTCGACAGCCTTGCCTCGGCCCCGGAGTCCGCCGAAATCCCGGTCGAGCGTATCGCCGGGCCGGTGCTTATGATCTCGGGTGCCGCCGACGGCCTGTGGCCCTCGGCCGAGATGGCGAACCGGGTCGAGCGCCGCCTGCAAGCCAACGGATTTGCCTATCCCGTGACCAACATCGCCTATGCCGATGCCGGTCACGTCGCCTTCGGTCCTCCGGTCCGCGCGGACGCGCCGGGGCTGGAGCGGGCGCTGGGCCTGGGCGGGACCATCGACGGACTGGTCGCCGCCCGCGCCGAGGGCTGGCCGCGGGTCCTGACCTTCCTGCGCCAGGCCCTCGCCGCAGACTGAGGCTTGCGCGCCCGTGGCCTCCCGGCCAGGACTGGGGCATGAGCATCACCACGGTCGGCCTCGATGCCGACGACACCCTCTGGCACAACGAAACCATCTTCCGGCTGACCCACGACCAGTTCGTAGGCCTGCTGGCCGATCACGCCGACCGGGCGATGGTCGAGGCGCAACTGGCCGGGACCGAGGCCCGGAACCTTCGCCTGTACGGCTACGGCGTCAAGGGTTTCACCCTGTCGATGATCGAGACCGCCATGGAACTGACCGGCGGCGAGGCCCCGGCCCCGGTGATACGCGAAATCCTCGCCGCCGGGCGCGAGATGCTGGCCCATCCGGTCGAGACCCTGCCCGGCGTGGACGAGGCGCTGGCGGCGCTGTCCGAGCGCTACCGTCTGGTGCTGATCACCAAGGGGGACCTGCTGGACCAGGAGCGCAAGCTGGCGGCCTCGGGTCTCGGCGACCTTTTCGCGGCGGTCGAAATCGTCTCGGAGAAGGATCGCAGCACCTATGAGCGGGTCTTCGGCCGCCATGGAACTGGCGCGGATCAGGCGGTGATGGCCGGCAACTCCATGAAGTCCGACGTCCTGCCCGCGCTCGAGGCTGGGGCCTTCGCGGTGCACATTCCCTACGCCGTCACCTGGGCCCATGAGTTGGCCGACGCCCCCGAGGGCCACGATCGCTGCGGCACGCTGGACGGTATCGCCGACCTCCCGGAGTGGATTGCGGCCCGGTCCTGATCCTCCCCCGGACGCTTCGCTGGGGGAGGATTGCGCTTGCCCACCGGGCTCACCGTCTCTAGACGAACCGCTTAACCGACAACCAGAACGCCCCCGGCGCGCAGCCCCGCGCCGTCGGGCCTTCGCGCGCGAGGCAGCAAGGCTTTGTCCGAGCACGAACAGAAAGACGCCGCCGTGCGCGCCTCGCTCGCCGCCCATGGCGATTCCGGGATCACGCCCCGGCATACCCTGTTCTATTTCTACGGGGACGGGGATCACGAGGACCTGAACGAGGTCGCCCGGCGTGCCGGTTTCCTGACCCGGGGTCAGGACGACGCCACCATTCTCGAGACGACCATGGCCGTGGACGAGGCGTCCTTCGCCCCGGTCTCGTCGATGATGCAATCCTGGGCCGCGGCCTTCCAGCTGGACTACGACGGCTGGGAGTGTGCGGTCGTGACGAACTGAAAGCTCTTCGGAAACAATGCCCAAGCGCACGGACATCAAATCCATACTGATCATCGGGGCGGGGCCGATCGTGATCGGTCAGGCGTGCGAGTTCGACTATTCCGGCGTCCAGGCCTGCAAGGCGCTGAAGGCCGAAGGATATAGGGTCGTTCTGGTCAACTCCAACCCCGCCACCATCATGACCGACCCGGAGGTGGCCGACGCCACCTATATCGAGCCGATCACGCCGGACTTCGTCGAGCGGATCATCGCCAAGGAGCGGCCCGACGCCCTGCTGCCGACCATGGGCGGCCAGACGGCGTTGAACACGGCGCTGGCGCTGGACGCCTCGGGGGCCTTGAAAAAGTACGGCGTCGAGATGATCGGGGCCAAGGCCGACGTGATCGACAGGGCCGAGAACCGCCAGAAATTCCGCAACGCCATGGACAAGATCGGGCTGGAAAGCCCGCGCTCCACGGCCATCCGCCACATCGACGAGGCCGACGACGCCCTGGCCTTCGTCGGCCTGCCCGCCATCGTCCGCCCGTCCTTCACCCTGGCCGGCACCGGCGGCGGCATCGCCTACAATATCGAGGAATATTACGAGATCGTCGCGCACGGCCTGGACCTGTCGCCGACCACCGAGGTGCTGGTCGAGGAGAGCGTGCTGGGCTGGAAGGAGTATGAGATGGAGGTGGTCCGCGACAAGGCGGACAACTGCATCATCATCTGCTCCATCGAGAACATCGACCCGATGGGGGTGCACACGGGCGACAGCATCACCGTCGCCCCCGCCCTGACGCTGACCGACAAGGAATACCAGCGGATGCGGACGGCGAGCATCGCCGTGCTGCGCGAGATCGGCGTCGAGACCGGCGGATCGAACGTGCAATGGGCCATCAATCCCGCCGACGGCCGGATGGTGGTGATCGAGATGAACCCGCGCGTGTCGCGAAGCTCCGCCCTCGCCTCCAAGGCCACCGGCTTCCCGATCGCCAAGGTCGCGGCGCGGCTGGCGGTCGGCTATACGCTGGACGAGCTGACCAACGACATCACCATGGTCACCCCGGCCTCGTTCGAGCCGAGCATCGACTATGTCGTCACCAAGATCCCGCGCTTCGCCTTCGAGAAATACCCCGGGGCCGAGGCCACCCTGTCGACCTCGATGAAGTCGGTCGGCGAGGTCATGGCCATCGGGCGGACGTTCCAGGAATCGATGCAGAAGGCCCTGCGCGGGCTGGAAACCGGCCTGACCGGGTTCAACGAGATCGAGATCGACGGTGTGGTCGATGTCGACGACGAGGCCTCGGCCCGCGCCGCGGTGGTGCGCGCGCTGGGTCAGCCGACGCCCGACCGGATTCTGGTGATCGCCCAAGCCTTCCGCCACGGCCTGACGGTCCAGGAGGTCAATGCGGCCTGTTCGTACGAGCCGTGGTTCCTGCGCCAGATCGCCGACATCGTGCGGGAGGAAGGGCATCTGCGCGTCAAGGGGCTGCCGGGCACTGACCACACGAAAGCCCTCCCCCTCGAGGGGGGAGGGTTGGGTGGGGGTGGACACGCCGGCGGCCGTGTTGAGGGCTCGGAGACGCCGGCGTCTTCGGAACTCCCCGGACGCAGCGTGCCTCCACCCCATCCCCGGCCCTTCCCCCTCGAGGGGAAGGGAGTCGTTGAGGCCGCCCGCGAATTCCGGCGGCTGAAGTCCAAGGGCTTCTCCGATGCCCGGCTGGCGCAGCTGACGGGGAGCACCGAAAAAGCCGTCCGCACCCTGCGTCGGTCGCTGAACGTCCGCCCCGTGTTCAAGCGGATCGACACCTGCGCCGCCGAGTTCGCCTCGGCCACCGCCTATATGTATTCGACCTATGAGACCGGGGCCCTGGGCCAG
>JBBQTX010000169.1:0-4955 GCA_038234475.1 Caulobacterales bacterium
AGGACGAGGCCGAGCTTGACGAACTCGGCGGGCTGGATGCGCATGAAGCCGAGGTTGAGCCAATTCCGGGCCCCGCCCGCGACATAGCCGAGCGGCGTGAACTCGATCATCAGGACGAGCACCAGCAGTATCCCGTACATCGGATAGGCGGCGCGGAACCACCATTTCGGGTGCAGCATGGCCAGCGCCAGCATCACCAACAGCAGCACCCCGAAACGCAGCGCGTGCTTCATCGCCCAAGGCTGCCAGTCGCCGCCCGCGACCGAATACAGCATGGCGGTGCCGGCGAAGGCCACCAAGGACAGCAGACCGACGAGACGCCAGTCCAGTTCGGACACTTTGGTCGAGATGCGGTCGCGCTCGCCGGGACGGGTCAGGGCCGAGGCGGTCATTGCGGCGGCTCCGCGAGATAGGGGCGCGGCCCGGTGGTGGCGGTGGGCGGGCGGCGCGGCGCGGGGCTGGGGGTCTGGACCTCGGCCGCGGCCTGGCCGGTGACCTCGCCGCCGGGGGCCGTACCCAGTTCGCCCTCGTCCGCACCGGCCGGCGCGACGGCTTCCGGCGGCAAGGGCCGTTCGATGCGGGCGCGCATGTCGGGGTCCTTGAGCAGGGCGGTCTTCATAATCTCGCGCGCCCGGGGCGCGGCGTCGGCGGCACCGCCGGCCGGGGCATGCTGGATGATCAGAGCGATGGCGTAGCGCGGCGCGTCATGCGGGGCGAAGGCGACAAACAGGGCATGGTCGCGGCGGCTCCAGACGGCGTTCCGGGGGCCCCTGAACTCGCCGACCCGATAGTCGCGCGACTGGGCCGTGCCGGTCTTGCCCGCCATCTGGATGTCGCCGAGGCCGAGCTGCGAGGCGCGGTAGGCCGTGCCTCTGACATCATTGGCCACCGCCGCCATTCCGGCCCGGACGATATCGAGGTGTTGCTGGCTGAACGGCAGGTCCGGAACGGCCGCACCGGACGGTCGCTGCACGCCCCCCACGGACCGGACAAGACGGGGCTTGATCGCTTTTCGTCCGTTGGCGAGGCGGGCGGTCATCACCGCCAGCTGCAGGGCGGTCGCCAACACCGCACCCTGGCCGATGGCCACGGACAGGGTCTCGCCGGGAAACCAGGTTCGGGCGTCGGGATTGGTGTTCCGGGTTCGGCGAGCATAGTCGGCCTTCCAGGCCCGGCTCGGCATGGTGCCGCGGCTCTGACCGCCGATCCCGATCTCATAGGTCTGATTGAAGCCGAGGTCCTCGGCGACCCGGGCGATCCGGTCGACCCCGGCCCGATTGCAGAGGTGGTAGAAATAGGTGTCGCACGAGTTCTTGATGGCCTCGTGCATGTTCATCGAGCCATGGCCGGTCTTCTTCCAGCAACGGAAGGTGCGGTTGCCGTAGCGGTAGCCGCCGGTGCAGAAGACCCTCTCGGTCGGATCGATACCCGCGTCCAGAAAGGCGAGCGCCGTCGTCATCTTGAAGGTCGAGCCCGGCGGAAAGCTGCCGTAGATGGCCTTGTCCAGCAGAGGCTTGCGCTCATAGTCGCGCAGGGCATTGTAGGTGCGCGAGGGCACGCCGCCGACGAACATATTGGGGTCGAACGAAGGCGCCGAGACCATGCACAGGATATCGCCGTTGCGGATATCCATGACCACGCAGCCGCCGGATTCCTCGCCGAAGACCTCAAGTGCGCGGTTCTGGACGTCGGCGTCGAGGGTCAGGACCACATCCTCGCCGGGGACGGCGGCGCGGGAGCCGCCGACATCCTCGGCCACCACCCTGCCCCGCGCGTCGACCTCGACGCGGTTGCCGCCGGCCTCGCCGCGCAGGTCGAGATCGAACGACTTTTCGACCCCCTGGCGGCCGATGCGGAAGCCCGGGTTGTAGAGGATCTCGGGGACTTCCTCGCCCCTGTCCTTGATCGCCTTGATATCCCGATCGTTGGGCTTGGCGACATAGCCGATGACATGGGCGAAGGCGCCGCCGAACGGATAGAAGCGGGCCTCGTTCATGTCCGCCATCACGCCGGGCAGTTCGTTGGCGTAGAGATTGACGCGGGCGAACTCCTCCCATGTCAGGTCGCTCTTGACCGGGACGGGCGAGAAGCGCGGGGCGGCGTTGACGTCGCGGATGATCGAGCGCCGGCGATCCATGGTGTCGGGCAAAAGCCGGCCGAGCAGGTCCAGCGTCTGGTCCAGATCCTTGGTCTCGTCGCGCACCACCAGCACCCGGAAACTGGGCCGGTTGCCGGCGATGACCACGCCGTTGCGATCGAGAACGCGGCCCCGGGGCGGGGGCACGAAGCGGAAATTGAACTGGTTGTCGGTCGCCAGGGTGGCGTATTGGCCCGCCTGGAAGACCTGCAGCTGGGCCAGCCGGCCGGTCAGGGCGAGACCGCCCAGCGTGGTCAGGCCGCCGAGGATGAAGGTGCGGCGCAGGAAGGAGCCCTGACGCTCATTGACGTCGGAGAAGAAGATCGATGGTTCGGAACTCATCGGAACCTCACGTCGCCGTCCTCGAACCGCTCGATCAAGCCGTTGGCGAAGGGGAACAGCAGCAGGGTCGGGACGATCTGGCCGATCAGGGCCAGGAGGCTGGGCGGATTGCGCGCGATCAGGCTGACGATCAGATAGGCGAAGACGAAGGCCAGACCGCATGCGGCGGCGTACCAGGCGAACAGCACGACCGTGTCCTGACCGATCAGGAAGCTGCGCGCGGCCAGCACGACGGCGTAGATCGCCAGCAGCGCCAGACCCCACAGGCCCAGCGGGCCGTAGGTGAAGATGTCGAGGAACAGGCCGAGACCGGTCAGCACCAGGGGCGCGACGATCGACGGCCGGATCATCGGCCAGGCGAAGGCCAGGACCATGGGAATGACCGGCTCGGGCAGGTTCAGTCCGAACAGTTCGACCGGCGTGGCCAGAAGGATGGTGGCGACGACCGTGATCAGCGCCGGAAGGACGATCCATTGCATCGGCCCGACCACGCGGACCGCGACGGCCCGTCTCATTCGGTCGCTCCGGGGACGGGGGTGGCGGCGGGACGCTCGGGGGCAGGCGCGGCGGCGGGATCGGGCGAGGCCGGGGTCGGGGTCGGGGTCGCAAGGGGGCGGGGGCGGGCGGCCTGGGCGGCTGTGGCGGTGGCCGCGTCGGATCGCGCCTGCTCGGCCCCGGCCCGGGTCGCCGCGCGCCGGGCCGCGGAATCCGAAATGGCCACGGTCTGTTCGGTCGTCGCCTCGCGCAGGGTGCCCAGTCCGGTCAACGGCGGGCTGTTGAGATCGTCGGCACCGATCAACTGGCCGAAATCCTCGAACAGCATGACGCGGACAAAGTCGATGGCCCCGCGGTCGCTGAACAGCTTGACCCGCCAGCTGCCGTCGATGCCCTTGGCCGCGACCCCGATCGGCACGCCGCGCGGGAAGCCGCCGCCGTCGCCGGACGACAGGATCCGGTCACCGACCTGGACCGAACCGACGCCGCGGACGAACCCAAGGCGGGGATTGGGCGAGCCGTCGCCGGTCAGCAGGGCGCGGGCGTCGGTGCGATCGACCAGCACCGGGGTGCGACTGCCGACATCGGTGAGCAGCAGCATACGGCTGACGCCGCGCGAGGTTCCGACGATGCGACCGACGAGGCCGTGCTCGTTGATCACCGGATTGCCGACCTTCACAGTCTGGGCCGAGCCGACGTCCAGGAGACGCGCATGCTTGAAGGGTCCGCGCGAATCCGAGATCGAGCGCGCGGTCTGCAGCGCCACCCGGGGCTCGGGCCGGATGCCCAGCATGGCCTCGTAGCGGTTGTTGACGTTCTGGAGCGCGATGGCCTGGTCGCGCCACGGCTGCAGCTCGGCCAGTTCGCGCTTGAGGCGGCGGTTCTCGGAGACGGCGAAGAAATAGGCGCCGACATAGTCGCTGGCATGGCCGAACCAGCGCACCGGCGCGGCGAAGACGCCGCCGACGGGGCCGGCGACGCTCTCCACGCCCGAGCGGACCGGTTGGTAGGGCGAGGTCTGGGCCCGCGCATCGGTGATCAGCAGCAGGACGCAGCCGATCGCCGCGAGCACGACCGAGACCGCCGCGGTCCAGACCAGCGGCACCTTGATGTTCTCGAACGGTCCGTCGCGAAACGCCACGGCGCGCCTTCCTCAGAAAAGGGAATCAGCGGGACGCCTCCCGCCGATTTTCACAGCCTATCGCAAAATCCGGGCCACAAGGGAACCGGTTCAAAGCCTGTGATGACAGGGATTTGAGACTTGTTTTCGACGGGACGCCTAAAGCGCCGAATCGAGCACGCCCTTCATCCACCGCGGATGCTCCAGCACGCGGCCGCAACCGATGGCCACGCACGACAGAGGATCGTCCGCGACCGACACCGGAAGGCCCGTATGATCGCGGATTTCGGCGTCCAGACCGCGCAGCAGGGCCCCGCCGCCGGTCAGCATGATGCCCTTGTCGGCGATGTCGGCGGCCAGTTCGGGCGGGGTGGCTTCCAGCGCCACCTTGACGGCCTCGACGATCTGCGAGACCGGCTCGGCCAGGGCTTCGGCGGCCTGACGCTCGGAGATGCGGACCTCGCGGGGGACGCCCTGCATCAGGTCGCGGCCCTTGACGTCGATCGACAGGCCTTCGCCGTCGGCCGGGATGCGGGCGGTGCCGATGTCCTTCTTGATGCGTTCGGCGGTGGTCTCGCCGATCAGAAGGTTATGGTTGCGGCGCATGTAGGAGATGATCGCCTCGTCCATCTTGTCGCCGCCGACGCGGACCGAGCGCGAATAGACGATGCCGGACAGGGACAGGACGGCCACCTCGGTGGTGCCGCCGCCGATATCGACGACCATCGAGCCGGTCGGCTCGTGGATCGGCAGGCCCGCGCCGATCGCGGCGGCCATCGGCTCGTCGATCAGGCCCACGCGGCGGGCCGAGGCGTTGAGGCAGGAATCGTTGATCGCGCGGCGTTCCACGGCGGTGGCGCC
>JBBQTX010000170.1:0-4886 GCA_038234475.1 Caulobacterales bacterium
CCTGAACGTGTCCAATATGTTCGACCTCGAGCCCGACGCGCCGCGCATCGCCCGCGCCGAGATCGTCGAGAGCGACATCCCCAACATCGCCCCTGGCCAGGCCGTCGAGATCACCCCCGAGGGGGACCCGTCCAAGGTCTATGTCGGTACGGTGGTGCGCCGCGCCGCCGTCTTCGGGGCCCGGAAACTGGCTTCCGACGACCCGTCGCAGCGCTCGGACGAGCGCGTGGTCGAGGTCGTCGTCACCGCCGGCGACGCGCCCCTGCTGATCGGTCAGCGGGTGCTGGTGAAATTCATGAAGCCCGGCCAGACGGCCGGTGCGCCCCGCGCGGTCGCCACCGGCGTCCCCGCCAGCCGCTCGATGCAGGCCCCGGCCAGCGCGGGTTAGCGCACCCCGGTGTCGGCGTTGGCCGCCTCGCAGGCGGCCGCGAAGATCTCGCCGTCTTCCAGATCGGGCAGGGCGTTCAGCCGGTCGGCCCGGTCCAGCGTCCAGATCTCGATGGGCCCGCGGCGCTCGGTGCTGATCAATGTCATGCCCGCTGTGTGCCGCACCCCCGACCGCGCCGCAATTACAAAGCCCCGGCCTTTCGGACCGGGGCTCTGTGATCCGGGTCGCCTATCGGCGCTTGCCGCCCTTGAAGGGGTTCAGGGACCACGGGTGGCTGACCACGCGGTCGCCCGCCCCGTTCGTATTCTTCGTGCTCACCAGCATCCCCCCCAAAAGGGCGAAGGACAGCATGGCGTGTTGCAGATTGCGTTTGTCGTTCATTGTGGCGTCTCCTTTCGCTGAACGATGAAAAGAGACGCGTCGTGCTTACAGGGATTTGCACCCTCCTAGTCGTTTCGCGTCAGGATCCATCTAATGGCGCCGCTTGGGAATTGCAAGCAGTTTTAATCCGCAACCGGACGATATTTTGAGATGGCGACCCCGCTGCCCGACACACCGCCCCGCGCCATCGCCACCCCCTGCGTCAAGGTCTGCGTCGTCGACGGTGCCTCGAGCCTGTGCCTCGGCTGCTGGCGCACCCTGTCCGAGATCGGCGGCTGGAGCGGTTTCACCGACGCGGAACGGGCGGCGATCATGGCGGCGTTGCCGGGGAGAGAGGCAGGAGTGATTAGTGGTTAGGGGTTGCTTGATCGAGCACCAGTTCAGCCGGCTCCCCCCGTGCCCGCCACGGCCAATCACCACTCACCAGCCACCCCTTCCCACCCTTAACCCCCCGCAAACCAGCCCCCTTCACCGCATCCCAACCACGCCGTGCGACAGGGGAGGGGCCGCAGAAGCGGCGCGTTCACGACGGACAGCGTATGCGTTTGGACCTCTCCTCCCTCGGCGTCATGGCCCTGGCGGTCGCCTCGGCCCTGACCGCCGCCTGGTGGCTGAACGACGCCGACCCGCGCGGCCAGGCCCAGGCGGCCACTCCGACGGCCCTCCACGCCCCTGCCCGTGGCTCCCCCGCCCAGGTGCTCAAGGCCGCCGACGGCCACTACTGGGCGGACGCCCTGATGGACGGCCGCGCGATCCGGGTCATGGTCGACACCGGCGCCAGCGTCGTGGTCCTGACCCGAGCCGACGCCGCCCGCCTCGGCCTTTCGCTCAAGCCCGCCGACTTTTCCAGCACCGTGATCACCGCCTCGGGCCCGGTCCGCGCCGCGCCGGTCGAGCTGGCGTCCGTCGCGGTCGCCGGCGCCCGCGTCGAGCGTGTCGAAGCCCTGGTCGTCGAGCAGGGCCTGCCGCACGCCCTGCTGGGCATGAGCTATCTCGGCCGCCTGTCGTCGTTCAGCGCCACGCCGGCGGAGATCACGCTGAGGCCTTAGCGAGAGTGGTTTGTGGTTGGTGATTGCTGGATCTGGTGTTGGTTGCGGCCGGGGAACCTCGGTGTTCGCCACGGCCAATCACTAATTACGAACCACTGATCACCCCTGCAAAGCCTTCCCCACCACCGCCACCGCCGTCACCAGCAGCCAGATCGCGAACGCCCGCCTCAGCACCCGGCGGTCCAGCGAATGCGCCAGTTTCGCGCCCCAGGGGGCCACCGCCGTGGTCAGCACCGCCATCAGGATCGCGCCGGGCACATTGACATAGCCCAGCGAAAGCGGCGGTCGTCCGCCCGCGTCCCAGCCGAACACCACAAACCCCAGGGTCGCCGCCGCGCCTATGGCCAGGCCAAAGCCCGAGGCCGTCGCCACCGCCTGATGGATCGGCCGCCCGCACAGGGTCATCATCATGCCGCCGAAACTGCCGCCGCCGATGCCCATCATCGCCGACAGCCCGCCGATCACCGTCCCGGTCACCCGCCGCGCCCAGCCAGTCGGCAGGTCGGGCCGCAGCGTAAACCGCTCCGGCAACAGCCCCATCTGCGCCGCCACCCCCAGCAGACAGACGCCATAGACGATGGCCAGCCCCTGCATCGAGGTCACCCCCGCCACCGCCGCCCCGACCAGCGCCCCTGCCGCCACCCACGGCGTCCAGGCCTTCAGCACCGCCTCATCCACCGCCCCATGCGCCCGATGCGCCTTCAGCGACCGCCACGAGGTCGCGACAATGGTCAGCAGCGAGGTCCCGATCGCCGTATGCAGATTGCCCTCGCCCCCGACGCCCAGCACCTCGAAGGCATAGAAGACCGCCGGCACAATCACCGTCCCGCCCCCGACCCCGAACAACCCGGCGACCAGCCCCCCCACCAGCCCCGCCGCCGTCAGCGCCGCGAGCAGCAGCAACAGGTCGGGCAGGGGGAGGCTGGTCATGGGGCCAAGCAGTAGCGTCTCCTCCCCAATTGGGGGAGGGGGATCACGCGAAGCGTGGTGGAGGGGGCAGGACCACCCCCCCCGCAACCTTCCCCGCCCACCGCCGTTCTCTCCGGCAATCAGGCATCCGCCGGAAAGATCCTCCCCATGACCGCCTTCTCCCACACCCTATCGGCTCTGGCCGCCGGTGCCCTGGCCCTTTCCGCCGCCGGGACCGCCCAGGCGCAGACGCCCTATTCAAGCTACAGCAATCAGGGCCGCGACATCCCCAACTCGTGCCGCAACGTCCAGCAACTGGCCGACGGCTATGTCTCGGCCGAATGCCAGGCCGACGGCGGCTGGCGCTGGAGTGCGCTGCGGCCCACCGACTGCCGGTCGTCGATCTCCAACCAGGATGGCGTGCTGGCCTGCTCCGGCGTGCGGGCAACGGTCGGGGCCCTCTACCCCGACGACGGTGGCTACGGCGGCCAGACCCCGGGCCAGACGGGCCTCTCGCAACAGCCTGGCGGCATCATCGGGGCCCTGTTCGGGGCCGTGTTCGGCAATGCCTTCGGTACCGACCAGCAGATCGAAGACGACTACAGCAATGGCCGCCGCCCTTTGGGCGAGCGAAGCGAGGCGCTGGAGGCACGGATCGACGCCGGGGTTCGCGACGGCTCGATCAGCCGCGCCGAGGCGAGCCGGCTGCGCTCGGAGTACAATGCCCTGGTCCAACTGGAGAGCCGCTATGCCGCCGATGGGCGGCTGACGACGAATGAGCGGGCCGATCTGCGCGACCGCTACCGCGCCCTGTCGCAACGCGTCGGCGACGCCCGCGACGATGGCGGCTATGACGACGACTATGGCTGGCGGCCCCTTTCGGACCAGCGGGTCACGTTCAACGCCCGCATCGACGCCTCGCTGCGCGACCGCCGCATCAGCCGCACCGAGGCGAGCCGGCTGCGCAACGATTTCGACACCCTTGGCCGGCTCGAGACCAGCTATCGCCGCGACGGCCTCAGCGACCGCGAGCGTCAGGACCTGACCACCCGCCTGGCCGATCTCGATCGCCGCATCGGCGACGGTGGAGGTTATGGGGGCGGCGGCTACGGCAGCGATCCCCACGCCGTCCAGGTCGAGGCCCGCATCGCCGCCGGCGAGCGCAGCGGGGCCATCAGTCGCACCGAGGCCGCCCGGTTCCGCGAGGAACTCCGCGACCTCAGCCGCCGCTGGGCCGATCTCGAGGCCCGGGTCGAACAGGCGCGGCGCTAGGGGATGATTGGTGGTTGGTGGTTGGTGATTAGTGGCGAGTGGCGAGCCAGTTCTTTGTCGGCCACCTCGCCGGCACCCCGGCAATCACGAACCACCAGCCACTGATCACTCGCCACTCGCCACCAATCCCTCCCCCTTCACCCCGTCCGACGCTGAATGTGGCGAAACCAAACGGCTGGCCCTAGATAGCGTTCATGGCCCGTTCCCCCTCCGCGTCTCACCGCAAATCCGCCAAGCCGACCCACGTCCCCGGCCAGTCGGCGGAGATGTCCGCCGGCCTGTCGGAGGCCCATGTTCCCTTCATCTTCGACGCGGCGACGGCGACCAACCGGATGCCGATGTTCGCGCCCGTCACCGGCCCGCGCCTGACACCGGAAGAGGCCCCCGGCAAGCCGTCCGACTGGGTCCCGCACCGCCCCGACCGCCCAAATTCCGGAAAGGGGGCCGGCCGCAAACACATCCCCTTCCGGCTGGAGACGAAATACACCCCCGCCGGGGACCAGCCCGCGGCCATCAAGGAACTCGTCGCCACCGCCGCCACCGGCGAGCGCGATCAGGTGCTGCTGGGCGTCACCGGCTCGGGCAAGACCTTCACCATGGCCAAGGTCATCGAGGCGACCCAGCGCCCGGCGCTGATCCTGGCCCCCAACAAGACCCTCGCCGCCCAGCTCTATTCAGAGTTCAAGAGCTTCTTCCCCGACAATGCGGTCGAGTATTTCGTCAGCTACTACGACTACTACCAGCCCGAAGCCTACGTCCCGAAGTCCGACACCTACATCGAGAAGGACAGCTCGATAAACGAGCAGATCGACCGTATGCGGCATTCGGCGACGCGGGCGATCCTGGAGCGGGACGACGTCATCGTCGTCGCCTCGGTCAGCTGCATC
>JBBQTX010000171.1:0-4886 GCA_038234475.1 Caulobacterales bacterium
CGGATGATGGTCTCGGTGCAGCGGTCGAACACCTCGACATCGTCGCCGACCTGTTTGCGATAGCGCCGCCGCAGCCGCTCGGCCGACAACTGGATGGGCGTCAGCGGATTCTTGATCTCATGGGCGATGCGGCGGGCCACATCGCGCCAGGCGGCGTTGCGCTGGGCTGTGACCAGCCGGGTGATGTCGTCGAAGGTCAGCACCATCTCGCCGCCGACCCCGCCCTCGATTCGCACGCGCAAACGGCGGGTTTCACCCTCCAGGCTGACGTCGATTTCTTCCTCGATATGGGCCTCGGCCCGTCCGGCCAGGGCGCTCAGTTCGGGCGACACCTCGCCAAGGGGCCTGCCGATGATGTCGGGGTCGCGGATCGCCAGCAGTTCGACGGCGCTGTCGTTGATGGCCGACACCCGGCGGCGCTTGTCCAGTCCGATCACGCCGGCGGACACACCGGACAACACCGTCTCGATGAAGCGGGTGCGGCCGGTCGCTTCCTCGCTGGCCGCCCTCAAAGCCGCCTGCTGCGCCTCAAGGTCGCCAGTCATGCGGTTGAAAGCCGCAGACAGGGTCTTGATCTCGCCCGGTCCGTCGTCGCCGTTCACGCGTGCGGTCAGGTCGCCGCCGGCGACCCGGTCGGCGGCCTCGACCAGCCGCCCGATCGGCGCTGATATCGCGCTGGCGGCCGACATGCCCAGCCAGACGGCTCCGACGAGGATCAGCAGGGCAGTTTCGATATAGCTCAGGGCGAAAGCCGTCTGGATGCGGTCGCGGCTTTCCCGGGCCTCGCGATAGGCGACGATCGATTCTTCGCCGCTGCGCATCTGGGCGATGAGACCCGGCTTCAGGGGTCTGACCAGATACAGATAGGCCTCGCCATAGGCCGGGAGGGCCATCAGCGAGCGCACCGCGTCTGGCGACTCGGTCACCTGCTGCGGCGGCTCTTCATTGTCGGCCGCCGCCTCCAGCACGGCGCGGGGCGGGGCCACATAGGGGGGTGCGCCCGCGACTTCGCCGCTGGCCAGCACCTGACCGTCAGGCCCGAGGATGTAGATGGCCGGATAGCCGAACAACTGGGCAATCTGGGTCAGGGCGTCGGAAAACTGGATGCGGTTCTCGAACAGTGAACGCGCGCCCCCCAACTGGTCAGAGATGACGCGAAGGTCGCCGTCCATCTCGTCCGAGACGTCTTCCAGATAGGCCTCGCCGATCAGGGCTCCGTTGTCCACGGCCGACTTCACATTGCCGCTGAACCACTGGTCTACCCCGCGATTGACCAGAACGCCGAAGACCAGGGCGATCAGCACCGCCGGCACCAGGGCGACGGTCGAGAACAGGGTCACGAACCGCAGGTGCAGGCGGGCCCCCGCGTCGGTTCGGCGCCGGAACAGGGACAACGCCCGGCGTCCCACCACAGCGGCGAGTCCGGCGATCAGCAACAGATTGGCACCGAGCAGGATCAGCACCGCCTGGCTGGAGGTCGCTCGCGCGCCTTCAACCGTGCTGCCCGGTGCCACGGCGACCAGCCAGATGGCGGCGGCGGTGACCAGAAAGGCGACGGCATAGGCGACCAGGAAGCTGTTGCGGCGACGTTCTTCCGACCAGTCGGCGAACCAGCGCGCTGCACCGCGACGGTCTGCGGAAGAGGCAGGTTCTGCGGCGTCGGCGGGCGTTTCCGTCATGCCGGGGCAGCTTCGCCCACCTGTGGCGGAAAATCAACAACCGGGTTGCCGGAATGCGTCACCGAAGACCAGAGATCGCTCAGATCGCGTTCAACCTCGGCCGGCGTCTCCAGTCGGCAGAGCCGCGACTTGGCGACCCGCCGTTCCAGGGGATCCGCCGGCCATGGGGCTTGTTCGACATACCAACCGAGGTGTTTGCGAAACATCTTCAGCCCCAGCGGCAGGCCGTAGAAATCGACCGATGCCCGCAGATGCTCGATCACAATGCCCAGTCGCGCTTCCCGATCGGGCTCCTCGAGCACCGTGCCGTCGGCCAGCGCCCGCTCCATATGCGCCGCCAGCCATGGACGGCCATAGACGCCCCGGCCCAGCATCAGGGCGTCGGCCCCCGACTGCCTCAGCGCCTCGCGTGCATCGTCGGCGGTCAGGATGTCGCCGTTGACGATGACCGGAATCCCGACGGCGGCCTTGACCTCTCCGACTGCCGTCCAGTCGGCCACGCCGGTATAGAATTGCTGCCGCGTTCGTCCATGAACGGTGACCGCCCGGACGCCGATCTCCTCGGCCCGCCGTGCCAGCAAGGGGGCATTGCGATGGGCGTCGTCCCAGCCCAGACGCATCTTCACCGTCACCGGCCGCGACGTCGCCTCGACCGCCGCCTGCATCAGCCGGGCGGCCAGATCAGGCGTCCGCATCAGGGCCGAGCCGCAGGCGGAACCCGTCACCTCCTTGGCGGGACAGCCGAAATTCAGGTCGATGATGTCGGCTCCGGCGGCTTCGGCCATGCGCGCGCCCTGCGCCATCGTCGCGGGGTCGCGGCCGACCAGCTGGATCACGGTGAGTGGCAGGCCTTCGCCCACCGCCGCGCGCCGCACCACGTCGGGCCGGGCCCGGGCCAGTTCGGCGGCGGCCACCATCTCGGTCGCGACATAGGCCGCGCCCAGACGCGAGGCGAGCCGTCGGAACGGCAGGTCGGTGATGCCGGTCATGGGGGCCGTCAGCACCCGACCGGGCACCCACACATCGCCGATCTGGAGTCCTGCGCTCATCGGCCTCTTACCGCCGTGTCTCGCGCCCCTCGTCAAGCGCAACGGCGGCGATTAGAAGGCCGGAGATGACCACGCCCCTCCCCGCCTTCGCCGCCATCGTGGTGGCCGCCGGTTCCGGCTCCCGTGCCGGCGGGGCCAAGCAATGGCGAAACCTCGGCGGCAAGCCGGTCGTGCGCTGGTCGGTCGAGGCCCTGTTGTCGGGTGGGGCCGAAGACATCGTCGTGGTCGTCGCGCTGGGTTCGGAGGGCGAAGCCCTAGCGGCCCTGACCGGACTGACCGGCTGGCGGCTCGCCGTCGGCGGCTCGACCCGCGCCGCCTCGGTCCGCAACGGACTGCGGGTGTTGGGCGGTCGGGGGGATCGGCCGGTCCTGATCCATGACGCGGCAAGACCCTTTCTGACCACAGACGTCGTACGCCGCCTGATCGAGGCGCTGGACGGCGCCGACGGAGCCCTGCCCGCCCTGCCGGTCGCCGACAGTCTGCGCCGCGCCACCGGTGGCTTCATCACCGGATCGGTCGAGCGCGAGGCCCTGTGGCGCGCCCAGACGCCCCAAGCCTTCCGCCTCGACACGATCGTAGACGCTTTCGCCGTCTGGCCCGTCGACGTGTCCGCAACCGATGAGGCGACCGTCGTCGAACGAGCGGGCGGCCGGGTCCGGATCGTCGAAGGCAGCGTCCGTCTGATGAAGCTCACCTATCCTGAGGATTTCGCCATGGCCGAAGCGCTGATCCCGCGCCAGACCCGCGTCGGCCAGGGCTTCGACGCCCACCGCTGGGGCCCCGGGACCTCGGTCTGGCTGTGCGGCGTGGAAATCCCTCACGACCAGACCCTGATCGGCCATTCCGACGCCGACGCCGGTCTGCACGCCCTGACCGACGCGATTCTGGGGGCGATGGGAGACGGTGACATCGGCGACCATTTCCCACCGACGGATCCGCAGTGGAAGGGCGCGTCGTCGGACCGGTTCCTGATCCACGCCGTCGAGCGACTGGCCGCGCGCGGCGGCCGGCTGGTCAATGTCGACGTGACCCTGATCTGCGAGCGACCCAGGGTGAAGCCACACCGCCAGGCCATGCGCGAACGCCTCGCCGAACTGCTGTCGCTGCCGCTGGATGCGGTCAGCGTCAAGGCGACCACCACCGAAGCCATGGGCTTCACCGGCCGCGGCGAAGGCCTCGCCGCCCAGGCCCTGGCAACGATCGAGCTTCCGCTTTAGCCCTCCGACCCGGTGATGCTGCGCCACAGCGATCCGAACAGATTGACGTAGTCGTCCGTCCACGGTCGCACCTGCGTAGGCTGCGGCTGCGTCCAGCGGCTGTCGCCGCGGAAGTCGGCAAGGCCGAGTTCGGTCCGCGAGAGTATCAAGGCCTCGGTCGAGGCCTCGGACATCTCCGGCTTCCCCGGTCGCTGCTGGAACAGCTGATGCAGGCTCGGGGCCCCCAGTTCCGCCGCCGCCGCGATCGCCGGGCGGGTGATGTCGAGATTTCGGTTGGACAGGTGCAGCACCACCACGCCATTCGGCTTCAACAAGGCCAGATAGCCGCGCAAGGCCTCGACGGTCAGCAGATGGGTCGGGACGGCGTCGGACGAGAAGGCGTCGATGATCAAAAGGTCATAGCTGCCCGCCGGTTCACGGCCCAGGGTCAGGCGCGCATCGCCCAGCACCGTCTTGATCGGTCCTTCGGCACAGTCAGAAATATAGGTGAACCAGCGCTTGTCCCGCGACATCTGGTCGACCAGCGGGTCGATCTCGAAAAAGGTCAGGGTGTCCTGGGCGCGCTTGTAGGCGGCCATCGAGCCGGAGCCTTGGCCGACCACGCCGATATTGACCGGATAGCCCCGCGCCTGGAGCATCAGGGCCGACTGCCCCAGCGGCGTGACCGGCGCATAGTAGAGCGTCGGCTTGCAGGCCTGATCCGGCGCCCGTGCCTGTGACCCGTGCAGGGTGGTGCCATGGGTCAGCACGTTGACGTCGCCGCCCATACCGGGATCCGGTCGATTCTCGACCCGCATGACACCGAAGAAGCTGCGACCGGTGAAGGTGGCCGCCTTGCCGCCCGCCACGTGCTGGGCCGAGAGGGTGATCAGGAGCAAAAGGACGACGAAGACCGGCATCCGGTCCCGCAGCAGGAAGGCGCCGATCATCGGGAACATCAG
>JBBQTX010000172.1:0-4842 GCA_038234475.1 Caulobacterales bacterium
TCTATCTGGTCAGTGACGGAACCAACAAGCCGTACCGGGTCAAGATCAGTGCGCCGGGCTTCCGCCACCTGCAGGCCATGGACTGGATGAACCGCGGCCACATGCTGGCTGACGTGTCCGCCATCCTGGGGTCGCTGGACATTGTGTTCGGCGAGGTGGACCGGTGAGCGACAAACCCCTGAGCGATCTGGTGCGGCAAGGCTGGTCGGTCGTGGCCTATTCGGCCACCGACATGAGCGGCGAAACCTATCAGCACAATGTGCTGCTGACCCGCCCGGGCCAGCACCGCATCCTTACCTTACGCAAGAAGATGATGGGCGAGGGGATCGTCGCCTCGGAGTTGGAAGTCTGATGAGCGTTCGTCGTCTCGCCAAGGTACAGCCCGCCTCGTTCGCCTTCTCCAAGGCGACGAAAGCGAAGTGCGACTGGTGGATTGCCAAATATCCCGACAACCGCCGTCAGTCGGCGGTGATCCCGATCCTGTGGCTGGTGCAGAAGCAGGAGGGCTGGTGCCCCGAGCCGGCGCTGCGTGCGATCGGCGAACTGCTGGCCATGCCCTATATCCGGGTGCTGGAGGTCGCGACCTTCTACACCATGTTCATGCTGGAGCCGGTCGGTTCGGTCGCGCTGATCCAGGTGTGCGGCACGACGCCGTGCATGCTGCGCGGCTCGGGCGAGCTGATGAAGGTGTGCAGGGACAAGATCGGGCCCAGGGACACGCTGAGCGCCGACGGTCGCTTCACCTGGCAGGAAGTCGAATGCCTCGGTGCGTGTGCCAATGCGCCGATGGCCCAGATCAACGACTATTATTTCGAGGACCTGACCGCCGAGACGATGGCCCGGATCATCGACGACTTTGCCGCAGGCAAGAAGCCCAAGCCGGGCTCGCGCATCGGTCGCCACAGTTCCGAGCCGGTGGGCGAAGACCTGACCCTGACCGACCCGGCCCTGTACGACGGCTCGGCGGCCCGACCGATCGCCAAACTTCCGAACTCGAACCCGGTGACGGCGTGAATATTCTCGTTCCGCTCGTCCCGGCGAAAGCCGGGATCCAGCGCTTTCATGAGGCACCGTGCGTTGGATTTGCCGGGTGCGCCCGGGGTGCAACCTGTCATCCAGAGACCTGGGTCCCGGCTTTCGTCGGGATGAGCGGAGGTTCGTGGTGAATTCTCCCGATCTTTCCGACGAAGCCGCCGTCGCCGCCTATCGCGCCGAGCTCCGGACCGTGGGCCGCAACCAGCGGCTGGCGGGGTTTGCCCTGGTCGTGCTGGGCGCGATCGCCGTCTGGGCGGCGAGCGCGGCGGGCCCCGCCGGACCGATGCTGCAATGGGCCGGCTATGCCGGACTGGCGCTGGGATGGGCGTTGATGCTGGCCGCGATCTTCCTGCGGACCCGCTATCACCGCCAGCGCATGCGGGAAATCGAGTAATGGCGGCATATTCGCAACGCCGTCAGAAACCTCGGGCATGGTATGGGCCGCTTCAGTCCGGGGGATGCGGCCATGTCGGGACCATCGAACAAGGGCGGCGGACGCGTCGGCAAGGTGCTGCGCAACACCGGACTTCTACTGGCCAATCTGGCGGGCGCGACCTCGCTGTCGCTGGGCGGAGCGCAAGCCCGGGCCGAGCCGCAGCCGCCCGGCCCGCCGACGCCTCAACCGCAAGGACCCGTGCGTGCGCCTGAGCCTGCAAACCGACCCAATACCCCCGCTCCCGGAGAGCGCACCCCGACCTTGGCCGAGCGCGATATCCGCGACCGCCGAAGCGAACTGTCGCGTCCGCGCGGCAAGGGCGGCGATGGTGGCGGAGGCCACGACCCGATGACCGATCTGCTGCAAGACAAGGACCGTATCTTCACCAACCTGTACGGCTTCCACGACTGGGGGCTCGCGGGCGCAAAGCAACGCGGCTGCTGGAACGCCACCCCGGACATGCTGGGCATGGGCCGGGACTGGATCATCGCCCAGATCAAGAACTCGGGCCTGCGCGGGCGCGGGGGCGCCGGTTTCGGCACGGGCCTGAAATGGTCCTTCATGCCCAAGGAGCTGAAGGACCGGCCGCACTATCTGGTGGTCAACGCCGACGAGTCCGAGCCGGGCACCTGCAAGGACCGGGAGATCATGCGTCATGATCCCCATCTGCTGATCGAAGGCTGTCTGATCGCCTCCTTCGCGATGCAGGCCCACGCCTGTTACATCTATCTGCGCGGCGAATATGTGCTGGAACGCGAGCGCATGGAGGCGGCGGTCAAACAGGCCTATGAGGCCAAATTGATCGGCCAGAACAACGTCCACGGCTGGGATTTCGACGTCTACATCCACCACGGCGCCGGGGCCTATATCTGCGGCGAGGAGACGGCCCTGCTAGAGAGCCTGGAGGGCAAGAAGGGCCAACCCAGGCTCAAGCCGCCGTTCCCGGCGGGCGCGGGCCTGTACGGCTGCCCGACCACGGTCAACAACGTCGAGTCGATCGCGGTGGTGGGCGCCATCCTGCGACGCGGAGCGGAGTGGTTCGCGGGCTTCGGTCGGGCCAACAACACCGGCACCAAGATCATGTCGATCAGCGGCCATGTGAACCGACCGTGCAATGTCGAGGAGGCGATGTCGATCCCGCTGCGACTGCTGCTGGAACAGCATTGCGGCGGCGTGCGCGGCGGCTGGGACAATCTGAAGGCCATCATCCCCGGCGGCTCGTCGGTACCGCTGATCACGCGCGAAATGAGCGACGTGGCGCTGATGGATTTCGACAGCCTGAAGGAGATGCGCTCGGGCCTTGGGACCGCGGCGGTCATCGTCATGGACAATTCGACCGATCTGGTCCGCGCCATCGCCCGCATCAGCTATTTCTACAAGCACGAGAGCTGCGGCCAGTGCACGCCGTGCCGCGAGGGCACGGGCTGGATGTGGCGGGTGCTGGAGCGGATGGCGGTCGGCGAGGCGGACCCGTCCGAGATCGACCTGCTGCTGGACGTCGCCGGTCAGGTCGAGGGCCATACCATCTGTGCGCTGGGCGACGCGGCCGCCTGGCCGGTGCAGGGGCTGATCCGCCATTTCCGGCACGAGATCGAGGACCGCATCATCCAGTACCGCAGCCGCCGCGCGAACTTCGCCGGCCATGCGATCGCGGCGGAGTAGGGATGCGCGCGGTCGCCGTCATCGCGCTGATCGGGCTCTCCCTGGCCGCTTGCGGCGAGAGCGCTCCGGCGAGTGTGCCGGTGCCAACCGAGGTCGCACCGGTCCCGCCTAAGGTGGCGACCATCCCCGCGATGCCAATGGTGTTGACCGCCGACCAGCTGCGTCGGGTCTGCCAGACCGGGCTGGCGGCGATCCACGGCCAGACGGTCGCGGACATCCAGATCGATGGAGTCGAGGGCCGGATCGTCAGCGCCTGGTGGCGGGCACCCGTCGACGGCGGGCGGCGGCGGGCCCAGTGCCGGGTCGAGGGCGACCGGGTCGTCTGGAAACCGCTCGAGCGCCTGACGCCCCGGGAGAATCGCTGGATGGACCAGGCCGGTGACCCGGTGACCCGCTTCGTCCTTGACGGCGAGACGGTCAGGGTCAATCAGACGCCGCCGGACGAGGCGACGGGCCTGGCCGACAGCGCCGAACCTGCGGCGGGCGAATGATGTGATACTATCGGCAAGTCTCACGCGGAGCCGGCATCCAGCCGGTTTCGAACGGCACCCGTCGGGGGAACTGACATGCGCGGCAAGGTACTGAATTACGACGACAACGCGGGCTCCGGCCTGATCAGCGGCGACGACGGCCTGCGCTATCCGTTCACCCGCGGGGCGCTGAGCGGCGGCGCCCGCGAGGTCTGGAGCGGCTCGACGGTCGATTTCGAGATCGTCGATGGGGCCGCCTCCAACATCTATGTCATCGCCGGCGCGCCCATCAACCTGTCGGGCGACAAGAACAAGATCGTCGCCGCCCTTCTGGCCTTCTTCCTGGGCTGGCTGGGCATCCACAAATTCTACCTCGGCAAGACCACCGCCGGGATCATCATGCTGCTGTGCGGCACCATCGGCTGGGTGCTGTTCGCCATCCCGCCGCTGATCGTCGGGGTCATCGCCTTCATCGAGTTCATCATCTACCTGGTCAAGCCGGACGCCGAATTCCACCGCGACTATGTGGTGGGGAACAAGTCCTGGTTCTGAGGGACTGCAAGGAGTCCATGATGGTTGAAGAACCCGAAAATCTCGTGGTCCAGATGCTGCATCGCATGGAGACCAAGCTCGACCGGGTCATAGACGACCTGGGCGATCCGAAAATTCGCAGGACACATGTGGAAGAAGGCCTGGTCGGCGTCAACCGACGTCTCGATCGGATGGAGACACGGATCGACCGGATCGGGAAACGTCTCGACCTCGTCGACCATCCCTACGGCGGAGTTCGAGAATAGTGCCAACCGCTAAAGTCAATGGTGTAGCCACCGAGTTCGAGGCCGGGATGACCGTGCTTCAGGTCGCCGAACGCGCCGGGCACGAGATTCCGCGCTTCTGCTATCACGAGCGGCTGTCGATCGCCGGCAACTGCCGCATGTGCCTCGTCGAGGTGAAGCCGGGACCGCCCAAGCCGCAGGCGTCGTGCGCCCTTCCGGCCGCCGAGGGCCAGGAGATCTTCACCGACACGCCGATGGTGAAGAAGGCGCGCGAAGGGGTGATGGAGTTCCTGCTCATCAACCACCCGCTGGATTGTCCGATCTGTGACCAGGGCGGCGAGTGCGACCTGCAGGACCAGGCCATGGCCTATGGCCGCGACGGCTCGCGCTATGCCGAGAACAAGCGCGCGGTCGAAGAAAAGAACATGGGTCCGACCATCAAGACCTTCATGACGCGGTGCAT
>JBBQTX010000173.1:0-4809 GCA_038234475.1 Caulobacterales bacterium
CCCAGGTCGCGGGCGAATTTGCCGCCGTTGTCGGCGAACTGCCAGATCGGCAGCTTCGACAGGTCGGCGTGGTCGCGGCGCCACGCCAGTTTGACGAACTCATTGTCGGTCGAGCCGCCCATCAACACGGTGTCGCGGTCCTCGAAATCGCGCGCCAGCGAGGCGAACTCGGCGATCTCGGTCGGGCACACGAAGGTGAAGTCCTTGGGATAGAAGAAGATCACTTTCCACTTACCCTCGAAGCTATCCTTGGTAATCGGCTCGAAGGCCGAGACGCCGTTCTCTTCGTGGCTGTTGAAGCCCGGCTTGACGCCGGTGACCTTGAATTCCGGCAGTGTTTGACCGACGCCCAGCATGGTGGGTTCTCCTGATATGTCTGAAAGGGATCGCGCCGGGGGAGTGGCGCCGCATTCGCGAAATGGCGAGTGCGATGCACAAAGTCAATGATTGGAGACTGATTTCATTGATAGATTTTACCTATAGACGCCATAGGGTTGGCCCCCGCCTGCGCGATCTATGACCAGTATCGCGACGAGAACGGCGTGTTACGCGACAATGTCCGCGCCGACCGCATCGCCCGCTATCAGGCCGACGCCTCGGTCACCGTCACCATCCGCGCAGCCGCCGCTGCGCGAAGTGACCGACCGCGCCTGCGCCGTCCATGCGCTGAACTGACCGGTCACGCTTGACCCGTCGCCGCCGTCGCGCGACCGAAGGGCATGACCGCTGCGTTCAAAGCCGATTCCGCGTTCGACGCCGGCTCCGTCGTCGTCTGCGACTGGCCGCTGTGTCAGGTCCGGCTCCAGGACGATGCGCGTTTTCCGTGGTTGATCCTGATCCCGCGTCGGACCGGTCTGCACGAGATCGAGGACCTGACCTCGTCGGAGCGGGCCGTGATGATAGACGAAGTCGTTCGGGCCGGCGAGGTCGTCCGCGCCCTGGGCCAGGCGGCGGGCAGACCGGTACAGAAGCTCAACGTCGGCGCGCTCGGCAATGTCACGGCCCAGCTTCACGTCCATATCATCGGCCGCCGACACGACGACGGCCTGTGGCCCGATCCGGTATGGGGCCGCGGCAGCGCCTCGCCCTACGGACCCAACGGGCTTCAGGCGGCTGTCTCGCGCGTCCGGCTCAGTTCGGGCGGTTGATCCGGACCGGACGGGCCCGGCCTTCGACCGTCAGTGTCCCTCTCCAGCCCGCGCCAGCCCGTTGCAGCAAGGCGGCACCCGCGTTTTCCAGCCTCAGGGTCTGGCCGTCGAACAGCGCGCTTCCCGAACGACCGTCGCCGCGCCAGCCGCCCTCGGCCTCGCCGGTCCCGGGATCGCTGAGCGCGAGACGGAACAGCAACCGTCCTGCCTCGTCGGTGACCTGCCACAGTCCGTCCATCGGACCCGCCGTCTGATCGGCCCGGGTTTCCGCCGAGGCCACGCCTTGCTCATAGGCGATTTCGGTATCCCCCGGCGTGAACTCATAGGACCGGGCATAGGCCTCGACCGTCACCGGGGCCTCCAGCGGGCGGCGCTGGAGCTCGGCCTCCGCATCGCCCTGGGTCCGGGCCTGTCCGAAGGCCGCACCCGGCTCGAACGGCCGGATCGCCGGGGCCCGATAGGCTTCGAGCGTGGAGGGGTGCGGCGCGGCCTGCTGCATGAGCAGGCTGGCCATGGCAAAGACGATCAGACCCGACATTCGACCAGACTGACGCAATTCGACTCACTTGGCCAAGGCACCGCGCGCGAGCCGCGAATTCGTGATCCGCGATGCCGCACCGGGTCACGCTTCGTTGACCCCCGCCGTCCCGCTGACTAAAGCCTGTCCATCGATTTCGAGCAGCTGTATTTGCTCAGGTTTCTGAGAACCATTCGCAACATGTCGAGCCCCCCCGTCTCGCGCGACGCCGCCAATGATCCAACCGACGACCAGACCAGCCGCTGCGGGGCTCATCCCAACGGCCGTGTCCGGCCGCTGTCGCCGCATCTTCAGATCTGGCGCTGGCATGTGACCATGGCGGCCTCGATCCTCAACCGGATGACCGGCAGCGCCCTGTCGGCCGGTGCAGTCCTGGTGGTGCTGTGGCTGCTGGCCCTCGCCTTTGGACGCGAGGCCTATGCGACCTTCACCGGCTGGATGGGGTCGCCGCTGGGTCTGCTGGTCTGGTTCGGCCTGACCCTCGCCCTGTTCCTGCATCTGGCGGGCGGTGTGCGCCATCTGGTCTGGGACGCCGGGTCGGGCCTGTCGCTCAAGGCAGCCGACGCCTTGTCGTGGCTGTCGATCGTCGGCGGCATCGTCGGCGCGATCGCCTTCTGGGCCCTGCTGTTCGCTTCGGGGAGGGTGGGCCTGTGAGCCGCGAAACCAAGGCCTTTGTCAGGGGCGTCAAGGTCTCCGAACGCCACGGCGCCGGGGAATGGACGGCAGAGCGGCTGTCGTCCCTGATTCTGGTCCCGCTGACCCTTTGGGGGTTGTGGGGCGGCTGGACTTTGTCGGGGGCCGGCTACGACGGTGCGCTGGCCTGGTTCCGGTCGCCGGTCAACGCCGTCCTGCTGGCCGTGACCCTCCTGATCAGCCTGTGGCATATGAATATGGGCCTGAAGGTCATCGTCGACGACTATATCCACAAGCCGGGCTCGCGCGGCGCCCTGCTGGGGCTGATCGGCCTCGTCTGTTTGGTGCTGGCTGCGGCCGGTGTCTTCTTCATCGTGCGGCTGGCGCTGGGTTCAGCGCCGCTGCCGGCCGGTTTCGGAGTCTGAGCGCCAATGGCGAGCTATGAATTCGTCGATCACGCCTATGACGTCGTCGTCGTCGGCGCGGGCGGCTCGGGCCTTCGCGCCGCCCTCGGTGCGGCCCAGCAGGGTCTGAAGGTCGCCTGCGTGACCAAGGTCTTCCCGACCCGTTCACATACGGTCGCGGCACAGGGCGGTATCTCCGCGAGCCTCGGCAACATGGGCGAGGATTCGTGGCAGTGGCACATGTACGACACCGTCAAGGGGTCGGACTGGCTGGGCGATCAGGACGCCATCGAATACCTGGTCCGCAATGCGCCCAAGGCGGTCTACGAGCTGGAACACTGGGGTGTCCCCTTCAGCCGCACCGACGAAGGCAAGATCTACCAGCGCGCCTTCGGCGGCATGACGCGCAATTTCGGCGAGGGCCCGGTGCAGCGCACCTGCGCCGCCGCCGATCGCACCGGCCACGCCATCCTGCACACCCTGTACGGCCAGTCGGTCCGCCGCGAGGTCGAGTTCTTCGTCGAATATTTCGCGCTCGACCTGATCATGCAGGCCCAATCCGACGGGACCCAGGCCTGCACCGGCGTGACGGCGCTCAAGCTCGACGACGGCACGATGCACCGCTTCCGCGCCAAACTCGTGATCCTGGCCACCGGCGGCTACGGTCGCGCCTATTTCTCGGCCACCAGCGCCCACACCTGCACCGGTGACGGCAATGCCATGGTGCTGCGCGCCGGCCTGCCGTTGCAGGACATGGAATTCGTCCAATTCCACCCGACCGGCATCTATGGGGCCGGCTGTCTGATCACCGAGGGCGCCCGCGGCGAGGGCGGTTATCTGACCAATTCCGAGGGCGAGCGCTTCATGGAGCGCTATGCCCCGACCGTGAAGGATCTGGCCCCACGCGACATGGTCAGCCGTTCCATGACCATCGAGATCCGGGAAGGTCGCGGCGTGGGCCCGAACAAGGACCACATCCACCTGCACCTCGACCACCTCGATCCGGCCGTGCTGCATGAGCGCCTGCCGGGCATCTCCGAGAGCGCGAAAATCTTCGCCGGCGTCGATGTGACCAAACAGCCGATCCCGGTCCTGCCGACCGTGCATTACAATATGGGTGGCATCCCCACGAACTATCACGGCGAGGTCCTGACCAAGGTCGGCGACAATGCCGATACGGTCGTCCCCGGCCTGATGGCGGTCGGCGAGGCAGCCTGCGTTTCGGTGCATGGGGCCAACCGCCTGGGCTCCAACAGCCTGACCGATCTGGTCGTGTTCGGCCGCGCCGCCGGGCTTCGGTGCGGCGAGGTGGTGGACAAGGCGTCGAAGGTTCCGGACGCTCCGGCCGCGCTCACCGACGGCCATCTGGCCCGCCTCGACCGTTTCCGTCACGCCGACGGCTCGACCCCGACCGCGAAATTGCGCCTCGACATGCAGCGGGCGATGCAGTCCGACGCTGCGGTGTTCCGCACCGGCAAGACGCTGGAGGAGGGGACCGCCAAACTGCGCGCCATCCACGCCGCCGGGGCCGACATCAGGACCACCGATCGCGGCCTTATCTGGAACACCGACCTGATCGAGACGCTGGAATACGACAATCTGATCGACCAGGCCCTGGTCACCATCGAAAGCGCCCTGAACCGCAAGGAAAGCCGCGGTGCCCACGCCCGCGAGGACTATCCCGATCGCAACGACGTCGAATGGATGAAACACACCCTGGCCTGGAAGGTCCCCGGCCAGGCGGTGACGATCGACTATCGCCCGGTGCACAATTACACGATGTCCGACGACATCGCCTACATCGAGCCCAAGGCGAGGGTGTACTGAAGATGGTCCAGCTCACCCTCCCCCGCGGATCCAAGCCCACGCGCGGCAAGGTCCACAAGGCCGCCAAGGGCGCCAGGAACGTCAAGACCTACAAGGTCTATCGCTACGATCCCGAGGTCGATGCCGACCCGCGCTGGGACACATTCGAAATCTCGTCCGACGACCACGGTCCGATGCTTCTCGACGCCCTGATCCACATCAAGAACGAGATCGACCCGACCCTGACCTTCCGGCGCTCGTGCCGCGAGGGCATCTGCGG
>JBBQTX010000174.1:0-4803 GCA_038234475.1 Caulobacterales bacterium
CTCGATCACCTTCTGGTGGCGGCGTTGAAGCGAGCAGTCGCGCTCGAACAGGTGGACGGCGTTTCCATGGCTGTCGGCGAAGACCTGGACCTCGATGTGGCGCGGGCGGGTGACATAGGTCTCCAGCAGCACCCGATCGTCGCCGAACGCCGCCTTGGCCTCGCGCATGGCGGCGCCGAGGGCGGCCTCGAAGTCCTCGGCCCGCTCGACCTTGCGCATGCCCTTGCCGCCGCCGCCGGCCACCGCCTTGATCAGCACCGGATAGCCGATGCGGGCGGCCTCGGCGGTCAGGGTCGCTTCCGACTGGTCCTCGCCGAGATAGCCGGGGGTGACGGGTACGCCAGCGGCGATCATCAGCTTTTTGGCGGCGTCCTTGAGGCCCATGGCGCGGATCGCGGCGGGCGGCGGGCCGATCCAGACGAGGCCGGCAGCGGTCACGGCCTCGGCGAAGTCGGCGTTCTCGCTGAGGAAGCCGTAGCCGGGGTGGATGGCTTCCGCCCTGGTGGCCTTCGCCGCCGCCAGCACTTTCGCGGCGTCGAGATAGGATTCGCGCGCCGCTGCGGGACCGATCAGGACCGCCTCATCGGCCTCGCGCACGTGCAGGGCCCTAGCGTCGGCCTCTGAATAGACGGCGATGGTCCGGAGGCCCATGCGGCGGGCGGTGCGAAAGACGCGACAGGCGATCTCGCCACGATTGGCGACCAGGACGGAGGTGAACATGGTCACGGTTTAGAGGGGTGGGCGTCGAGGGTCGAGGGGCGACGACGCCGGATCAAATCCGCTGGAGAACGGCCGCAAACTGGACCGTGCTGAGATCGCCGTCCCAGTAGCCGACCAGGGCGGTCTCGTTCAGCTTGATCCATGCCGCAACCAGCTTGAAGTCGGCGGTCGCCAGCGGACCCTCGATGACACGTGGTTTGGGGCGCACACCCACGACCGCGGTGTCTTCGATAATCATTCGGTCGCCGTGGGGACGGCACACCTTGACCCGCACGTCATGGCGCGCGTTCCGATTGGGGCTGACCCAGACCGTCATGGGCAGGCCGGTGTCGCGCGGATACAGGTTCGCCTTCTCGAAAAGTTCGTTCTCCTCTTCGAGAGTCCACTCGGGATCGACGGGCTGATGCACGTTCATGGCCGAAACCCAGCCGATTTTGCCTGACGGGTCACTCCGCCCACTTCGGCTTGCGCTTGTCGAGGAAGGCGCGGACGCCTTCCTGGCCTTCGGGCGAGACGCGGGCGCGGGCGATGCGTTTGGCGGTTTCTTCCATCAGGCCGTGGTCGATTTTCTGCCCGACGACATGATTCACCAGCCGTTTGGCGTCGCCCATGGCACCGGGGGCATTGGCGGTCAGGCTGTCGGTCAGCATGGAGATGAATTCATCGACCGAACCCTCGGGCAGGACCAGATCGATCAGGCCGGCGTGGGCGGCATAGTCGGCGTCGAAGATGTTGGCCGACAGGAACAGCTGGCGGGCGCGGCGGGCCCCGATGGCCTCGACGACATAGGGGGCGATGGTGGCGGGGATCAGGCCCAGCTTGACCTCGGAGAAGGCGAAGCGGCTGCCCTCGACCGCCACGGCCATGTCGCAGGCGGCGACGATGCCGGCCCCGCCGCCCATGGCCGCGCCCTCGACGATGGCGCAGGTCAGGGCCGGGATGTCGTGCAGGGCCTTGAGCATTTTCGCCAGACCCATGGCGTCGTCGCGGTTGTCGCTCTCGGACCAGCCCGCCGCGTCGGCCATCCAGCCCATGTCGGCCCCGGCGCTGAAGGTGCCGCCGGCGCCCCGGATGAAGACGACGCGGACGTTGTCGGCCCCGCCGAGGGTCTCGAACGCCTCGAACAGGGCGGCGATGGTCGGGGCGTCGAAGGCGTTGCGCTTGTCGGGCCGGTTGATGGTGACGAAGACGGTGCCGTCGGCGGTGGAATCGATCTGGACCAGATCGTCATTGGCGTCGGGCGCCGGATCGGCCAGCAGCGGGTGCGAGATGGCGTTGATCTCGGCGGCTTCGGCCGGCGTGATGTCGAGGGCGTTCAGGTCTGCTTCGGTGGGGTTGGTCATGGTCGGTCCCTTCACGGCTGCCCGTCTCTAACGCATCGCCCGACAAATGGCAGCGCACCAGCTCGAAGATCGGGGTTCTCTTGACACGGCGTCACGGCCAAGCTTGAAGGAAGGTTAACGAAAGTCCTTACACGGACGAGGTCACTCCATGTCGCAACCCTCCGCCGCCCGCAGTCGCAAATCGGCAAAACTGACTCCGGCAAAGGCCAGGCTGGCCGCCGACATCCGGGAGCAACTGGCGGCCCAAGGCGGCTCGGCTCACCGCGAGGTGGTCATCGGACGTATCCTCCAAGGGATGGGCCTCAGGGGCCCGGCCGCAGAGCGCGCGCGCCGTGACCTGCTCTCGGCCTTCGACCTGCACGTTCATCCAGAGCCGGACAGCGGCGTCCCGCGCCTGTTCGACCTGCCGTTCGGCCCCGAGTCCTACCGTTGGGCGCTGGGCGAGCCGATGCGGGCGGCGATCAGGTTCTGATGAGGCCGCGACCGGTGCCGCTCGCAAGATCAGGCAAACTCGCGGATCGGCAGCGGTCTGGCCGGTAGGTCCAGCATCAGACGCCAATATGACCAGGAGCGGGGATCGATGATTCCCGGGGGTGCCCGGTCCAGTGCCTCGCGCAGTTCATCGTCGGTCAGATAGTGACGCACAGTGCGCATGTCGGCGTGGGTGGCGTAGCGAAAAGCGTAGGCGAGAAAGCGGGGCAGGTGGGAAAGCGCCTGCTGCGGCGGCTCGAACCAGATCACACGGGCAGCCAAGGTCGCCGTTTCAGCGTTTATGGGAAGCGGCATCACGTCTTGCCTCTCAAGGGCGGAACGGCAGGCAGTTGGTCAAGGTTCACTTCGCGAACGGCGCGGCGGAGTCGCGCTTGCAATTCGGGCGTCAGCCCGGCGAGTGTATCGTCGTCGAAATAGGCCAAGGCTTTGAGCGCGGATTGCGCTGAGAAGGCAGGGCCATAGATGGCGTCGGCTGCGGCGAGCATGTCCGGAAGTGGCAAGCCCGCCAAGAGCAATGCGTCCACATCGATATAGTCCTTTGCTTCGGCCCGACGCTGCACGACCGAGACCTTGGTCGCGCCGAGATCCAGAAGGTCGGCCACGGCAAGGCCTATATCGTCGGCACAGGCCGGTTCGCGAACGCGGCCGAGTTTGGGGACACCGAAGAATGACAGTTTGACGGGCCCGTCCCGATCAACGGTGACCGTCAGTGAACCCGGTTGGATGTCCAACACCTGGGCACCGTCCAGAAAATCCAGCTCGGACAGAAGTTGGTTCGGATCAAGCGCGATCGACCCGAAGAAGTCGAAATCTACAGAAGCTCGATGGCCCAATCGCAGGGCGATGGCCGTGCCGCCGTAAAGCGTGAACTGTGGAGGCAGGGTCGCGAGTTCCGACCACAACCGCCTCTGTGGCGATGGCAGGATGTCGAGACATGGGGCGAAGGTGCCTGACATCACATTCTGAACACGCCGAACGTCGTCTCCGGGATCGGGGCGTTCAGGCTGGCGCTGATGGCCAGACCCAGCACATCACGCGTCTGGGCCGGGTCGATGATGCCGTCGTCCCAGAGGCGGGCGGTGGCGTAGTACGGACTGCCTTCGTCCTCGTATTTCTGGCGCACCGGGGCCTTGAAGGCCTCGGCCTGTTCGGGCGTCCAGGTGTCGGCGTCGCGGTGGACGGTAGCCAGGACGGCGGCGGCCTGTTCGCCGCCCATGACGCTGATCCGGCTGTTGGGCCAGGTGAACAGGAAGCGCGGGGCGAAGGCGCGGCCGCACATGCCGTAATTGCCGGCCCCGAATGAACCGCCGATCAGGACGGTGAATTTGGGCACTTCGGCGGAGGAGACGGCGGTGACCAGTTTGGCGCCGTTCTTGGCTATGCCTTCGGCCTCGTATTTGCCGCCGACCATGAAGCCACTGATATTCTGAAGGAAGACCAGCGGGATCTTGCGCTTGCAGGCCAGTTCGATGAAATGGGCCCCCTTAAGTGCGCTTTCGGAGAACAGCACGCCGTTGTTGGCTAGGATGGCGACCGGATAGCCCCAGATGCGGGCGAAGCCGCAGACCAGGGTGGTGCCGTAAAGGGCCTTGAACTCGTCGAACTCCGAGCCGTCGACCAACCGGGCGATGACCTCGCGCACGTCATAAGGGGCGCGGACGTCGTCGGGGATCAGGCCGTAGAGTTCGTCGGCGTCATATGCGGGGGCGCGGGGTTCTCGCACGTCCATGTCGACCGACTTCACGGTGTTGAGGCTGTCGACGATGGTGCGGACGATTTCCAGCGCGTGTTCGTCGTTTTCAGCGATATAGTCGACCACGCCGGACCTGCGGCCGTGGGTTTCGGCCCCGCCCAGTTCCTCGGCGGAGATCACCTCGCCGGTGGCGGCCTTTACCAGCGGCGGACCGGCCAGGAAGATGGTGCCTTGGTTGCGGACGATGACGCTCTCGTCCGACATGGCCGGGACATAGGCCCCGCCGGCGGTGCAGGAGCCCATGACGCAGGCGATCTGGGGGATGGCCTTGGCGCTCATCCGGGCCTGGTTGAAGAAGATGCGGCCGAAATGGTCGCGGTCGGGGAAGACCTCGGCCTGATGCGGCAGATTGGCCCCGCCAGAATCGACCAGATAGACGCAAGGGAGCCGGTTCTGTTCGGCAATCTCCTGCGCGCGCAGGTGTTTCTTCACGGTCAGGGGGAAATAGGCCCCGCCCTTCACCGTCGGGTCGTTAGCGACGATCATGACCTCGCG
>JBBQTX010000175.1:0-4797 GCA_038234475.1 Caulobacterales bacterium
GGACGTCGTCGGCAAGTCGACCGGTTCGTCCAACCCCTACAACATGATCCGCGCCACGTTCGAAGCGCTGAAGGTCCAGTCGTCGCCCCGCCAGGTCGCTTCCAAGCGCGGCAAGAAGGTCGCCGACCTGATGGGCCGCCGCAACGACGGCGCCTCGGCTCCGGAAGCCGCGCCTGAAGCCCAGGAAGCCTGACCATGGCCAAGTCTGAAGCCAAAACCACCGTCACCATCCGCCAGACGGGCAGCCCGATCCGCCGCAAATCGGACCAGCGCGCCACCCTGTCGGGCCTGGGTCTCAACCGCATGGGCCGAGAGTCCACGCTGGAGGACACCCCCTCGGTCCGCGGCATGATCGCCAAGGTCGCCCACCTGACCGAGATCGTCGAGAAGTAAGCAGAGCGGGCGCCTTCGGCGTCCGTCTCAGGTGAAGAGTGCTAGTGAACAAGGGGTGAGCCAGGCCATATTCCACTCACTTCTTGCTCACTAGCACTAGCACTCATCACCCATTCAAACGCCGAGTCCGGTCCCAGACCGGGCGCTAGAACCCGAAAGGATCAGGCACATGAAACTGAACGAAATCCGCGACAACGACGGCGCGCACAAGAAGCGCATGCGCGTCGGCCGGGGCCCTGGCTCGGGCAAGGGCAAGACCGCGGGCCGCGGCGTCAAGGGTCAGAAGTCGCGTTCGGGCGTCGCCATCGGCGGCTTCGAAGGCGGCCAGATGCCCCTGTACATGCGCATGCCGAAGCGCGGCTTCAACAATCCCGGCGCGCTGAAGCTGGCCGAGGTGAACCTGTGGCGCCTGCAGGACGCCATCGACGCCAAGAAGCTGGACATCAAGGGCGAGATCAAGGGCGACGCCCTGGTCGCTGCCGGTGTGATCCGTCGCGTCAAGGACGGCGTCCGCATCCTCGGCACTGGCGAGATCAAGTCCAAGCTGAACCTGGTCGTCTGGTCGGCCTCGGCCGGCGCGGTCAAGGCCATCGAGGCCGCAGGCGGCACCGTCGTGCAGGAGCGGATCGCCTCCGAAGCCAAGGCCGCCGCGCGCATCGAGAAGCGCAACGCCGCCAAGGGCAAGGCCCCGCCGGCCAAGGCACCGCGCGGCGATCTGAACAAGATCTCGGCCCGCACGACCCGCACCGCGGCGCGCACCGCGAAATAAGCCTGGAGGGCGCCCTCGCTAAGCGGGCGCCCTTCGCCTATCTGGACGCAGGTGCCGGATTCCCATCCGATACACCGCGTTCTGACCAGTCGGGGTGACGACACATGGCTTCGGCCGCCGAACAACTTGCAGCAAACATGAACATGGGTTCGTTCGCGAAAGCGACCGAGCTGCACAAGCGTCTGCTGTTCACGCTGATGGCCCTGCTGGTCTATCGGATCGGCACCTATGTGCCGGTTCCCGGGATCAATTCCGAGGCCTTCCTGGCCTTCTTCCAGAACCCGGACAGCCAGCGTGGCATCCTGGACATGGTCAACATGTTCTCGGGCGGCGCGGTCGAGCGGTTCGCGGTCTTCGCCCTGAACGTGATGCCTTACATCTCGGCGTCGATCATCGTCCAGCTGATGGGCGCGGTCTATCCGCCTTGGGAGAAGCTGCGCAAGGAAGGCGGCGAGAGCGGCCGCAAGCAGCTGAACCAGTACACACGCTATCTGACCGTGGTGCTGGCGCTGTTCCAGTCGGCGGGTATCGCCATCGGCCTGAACGGCCAGCAGGGCTTCGTCGACAATCCCGGCATCTTCTTCATCATCTCGACGATCACGGTCCTGACCGGCGGCACCATGTTCCTGATGTGGCTGGGCGAGCAGGTGACGGCGCGGGGCGTCGGCAACGGCATCTCCCTGATCATCTTCGCCGGCATCGTCGCCGTCCTGCCGGGCGCGGTCGCCCGGATGTTCGGCCTGGCCCAGAACGGCCAGATGTCGGCCTTCACCCTGATATTCATCACCGTGATGATGATCGCGGTCGTGGTCTTCATCGTCTTCATGGAGCGGGCCCAGCGCCGGCTGCTGATCCAGTATCCCAAGCGCCAGGAAGGCAACCGGATGGCCGGCGGCGAGCGCTCCTTCCTGCCGTTGAAGGTCAACACCGCCGGCGTCATCCCGCCGATCTTCGCCTCGTCGCTGCTGATGCTGCCGACAACGGTGGCCCAGATGACCGCCAATGCCGACCTGCCGCCATGGATGGACTGGCTGCCGCTGGTGACCACCCAGATGCAGCACGGCCAGCCCGTGTTCATGCTGCTGTACGGGGCGCTGATCATCTTCTTCTGCTTCTTCTACACCTCGATCACCTTCAACCCCGAGGACACGGCGGAGAACCTGCGCAAATACGGCGGCTTCCTGCCGGGCATCCGTCCGGGCAAGCGCACCGCCGAATATCTGGACTATGTCCTGACCCGCCTGACGACGATCGGCGCCGCCTATATCACCGCCGTCTGTCTGCTGCCGGAGCTGGTGATCGCGAACTGGGGCACGGGTCTTGCCTTCGGCGGCACCTCGATCCTGATCGTCGTCTCGGTGACCATGGACACGGTGGCGCAGATCCAGTCCCATCTGCTGGCCCACCAGTACGAAGGCCTGATCAAGAAGGCCAAGCTGCGGGGCCGGGGTCAGACCCGCGGCAAGGGCGTCACCGCGCCGGTCCGGCGCTGACGGCTCCGGGGAGGGGGCGGCGATGAACCTGATCCTGTTCGGGCCGCCCGCGGCCGGCAAAGGCACGCAGGCCAAACGGCTGGTCGAGAACCGCGGCATGGTCCAGCTGTCGACCGGCGACATGCTGCGCGAGGCCATAGCTTCGGGCTCGGAGCTGGGTCGGGAATGCCAGGCCATCATGTCGCGCGGCGACCTGGTGTCGGACGACATCGTCATCGCCCTGATCCAGGCCCGGCTGAAAGAAGCCGAGGACGCCGGAGGGGCCATCTTCGACGGCTTTCCCCGCACCGTGGCCCAGGCGAAGTCGCTGGACTTCATGCTGGCCAAGCTGGGCAAGCGGATCGATCGCGTGATCCGGCTGAAGGTCGACGACGGGGCCCTGCTGGACCGGGTGGCGAAGCGGTTCGCCGAGCAGGGCCGACCGGACGATAATCCGGAGAGCTTCAAGGTCCGGCTGGACGCCTATAACCGCAACACCGCGCCGCTGTTGCCCTACTATGCCAACAAGGACCTGCTGTGCGAGATCGACGGCATGGGCTCGATCGAGACCGTCGCCGCCGCCATCGACGCCGAGATGGACAAGGCCTGAACCGCGCCTGACCTTTCGGCGCGTCCGCGCGTTCATCCCGGGGTGATAGACTGGGAGCGTGAAAATCAAACGGCCCATTCTCACGTCAGAGCGGCAGCGCAAGCTGGGCATCCTCGCGGCGGTCACCGTGGCGCATCTGGGCGTGTTCGCCTTGATGTCGCGGGTCGGCGACCCGGTGCCCCTGCCCGTCGTCCTGCCGTCGATCGACGTGACCCTGTTCCGCCCGCTGCCGGTGCCGCCACCGCCGCCGCTGAAGCCCGCCGCCATCGCGGGGGGTGGTGCGCCGGCGGCCCCTTCCCGGATTCACGTGCCGCCCAAGCCCGTCGATCAGCCGCCAGAACTACCGGCTCCGCGCGTGCAGGCTCCGATCCCCGATCCCGTCGTGGTCGGCGTCGCCGCCGAGGCCTCGCCGACCCCGGGCATGGGTCTGGGCGGGTCGGGCAGGGGAATCGGAACCGGCGACGGCGACGGCGACGGCCCCGGCTCGGGCGGCACCGGACCGCTGATCCTGCGCGGGGCCAGCCAGGCCGAAATCGGGACCGTGTTTCCGGAGGCCGCGCGTCGGGCGCGCCGAGGGGGCGAGGCCAGCGTCAACTGCGTGATCCGCGCCGATCAGCGGCTGGAAGCCTGCCGCGTGGTCAGCGAATCGCAGCGGGGCATGGGTTTCGGCGAGTCGGGCGTGCGGGTCGCCACGGAGTTCTTCCGCTTCCGCCCGCCGATGACCGCGTCGGGCCGTCCGGTCGAGGGCCAGCGCGTGACCGTCAACGTCTTTTTCGGGCGTCAGGCGGGCTGATACGACGGAGGCCGGAGCATCCAGTCGTTGACGCGACGTGAATCCCCTGTATAAGGCCCGCTTCCGCGAAGGGCGTCGACGCTCCTGGTCTGTTGACCGGAGCGTTTGTTGCGTCCGCAAACGCGTATCTGGAGAGCTTCGTGGCCCGTATCGCTGGTGTCAACATCCCGACCAACAAGCGCGTCGAAATCGCGCTGCAGTACATCCATGGCATCGGCTCGCACGCCGCCAAGGAAATCACATCCAAGGTCGGCATCGAAGCCGCCCGCCGGGTGAACCAACTGACCGACGCCGAAGTCCTGCAGATCCGCGAGGCCATCGACCGCGACCACACCGTCGAGGGCGACCTGCGCCGCGAGACGTCGATGAACATCAAGCGTCTGATGGACCTGGCCTGCTATCGCGGCCTGCGTCATCGCAAGGGCCTGCCGGTCCGCGGACAGCGCACCCACACCAACGCCCGCACCCGCAAGGGTCCCGCCAAGCCGATCGCCGGCAAGAAGAAGTAAGACATAGCCATGGCCAAGGAACCGGGTCGCGTAAAGAAGCGCGAACGCAAGAACATCACCTCGGGCGTCGCCCATGTGAATGCGTCTTTCAACAACACCATGATCACGATCACCGATGCCCAGGGCAATGCGATCTCGTGGTCGTCCGCTGGACACATGGGCTTCAAGGGTTCGCGAAAATCGACCCCCTACGCTGCCCAGATGGCCGCCGAAGACGCGGGCAAGAAGGCTCAGGAACACGGCGTCAAGAC
>JBBQTX010000176.1:0-4778 GCA_038234475.1 Caulobacterales bacterium
GAGGCGATCTTGCGGGTCTGCGAACAGGGGTTTGTTGACGAGCGTCTCGAAAGGGATCGCAGTTTGGGGATGATCATTCTGGGCGAGATGAACTGGTGCGATCCCGGAAATCTCGTCCTCCTGCACCCGCAGGACCCCCGAGCGCGAAGGCTTGCGGGCTTCTTCCTTGATACCGCCCTGCATGATGTTCCCCTCGACACCCTGTGTGCAAGGGCGGGCTTGAGCCGCCGCACCGCCGAGCGCGCGTTTCAACGCGAGTCCGGATTGTCGCCGGCGCAATGGCGGCGCTTTGCCACGCTGTCGGAAGGACTGGTCAGGATCGCTGGTGGCGCAACGATCGAGCAAGCCGCTCTGGCGACCGGGTATCAAAGCCGAAGCGCGTTCAGCGATGCGTTCTCGCTTGTGTTCGGCTTTCCGCCAAGCCGGGCTGGAAAGAGCTGATCAGGCCGGGCGCAGATCCGGCGGCGTCGCCTCTTCCGTCAGCATACGGATCGCCTCGTCCAGCGACACCAGTTCCTGCGCCTGTGAGCCGAGGCGGCGGATCGTCACCGTACCCTGTTCGGCCTCGTTCTTGCCGACCACGGCAATGACCGGGACCTTGCCGACCGAGTGTTCGCGCACCTTGTAGCCGACCTTCTCATTGCGCAGGTCCAGCTCGGTCCGCAGACCGGCGGCCTTGAACCTGGCCTGCACCTCGCGGGCATAGTCGTCAGCCTCCGAGACGATGGTCGCCACAACCGCTTGCGTGGGGGCCAGCCACAGCGGGAAGGCCCCGGCATAGTTCTCGATCATGATGCCGATGAACCGCTCGAACGAGCCCAGAATGGCCCGGTGCAGCATGACCGGTCGGTGCTTCTGCCCGTCCTCGCCGATGTACTCGGCATTGAGGCGTTCGGGCAGGACGTAGTCGAGCTGCAGCGTGCCGCAGGTCCAGGTCCGGCCGATGGCGTCCTTGACGATGAAGTCCAGCTTGGGCGCGTAGAAGGCCCCGTCGCCCTCGGCGATGACCGGATCGACCCCGGCAAGACGCGCGGCCTCGCCCAGCATGGCCTCGGCCTTGTCCCAGAACTCGTCCGAGCCGGCACGCACCTCGGGCCGGGTGGCCAGGGCGATCTCGTGCGTCTGCATGCCCAGGTCGGCATGGATCATCCGGGTCAGACGGATGAACCGTTCCGTCTCCTCGACGATCTGGTCCTCGCGGCAGAAGATGTGGGCATCGTCCTGGGTAAAGCCGCGCACCCGCATCAGCCCGTGCAGCGCGCCCGACGGCTCATAGCGGTGGCAGGCCCCGAACTCGGCCATGCGCAGCGGCAGTTCGCGATACGACCGCTGGCCTTGATCGAAGATCTGCACGTGGCCGGGACAGTTCATCGGCTTGAGCGACAGGGTCTCGCCCTCGACCGTCTCGCAGACGAACATGTTGGGCCGGTATTTCTCCCAGTGGCCCGACTTCTCCCAGAAGGTCCGGTCCAGTACCTGGGGCGTCTTGACCTCGACATAGCCGGCGGCGTCCAGCCGGCGGCGCATATAGGCCTCCAACACGCGCCACAGCACCCAGCCCCTGGGGTGCCAGAAGACCATGCCGCGGCCTTCCTCCTGCATGTGGAACAAGCCCATGGCCTTGCCGATCTTGCGATGGTCGCGCTTCTCGGCCTCCTCGACCCGCAGCAGATAGGCGTCGAGGTCCTCTTTCGAGGCCCAGGCCGTGGCATAGATGCGTTGCAGCTGCGGATTGCGGTGATCGCCGCGCCAGTAGGCACCGGCCAACTTGGTCAGTTTGAACGCTTTACCGACGAATTTCGTGCTCGGGAAATGGGGCCCGCGACACAGGTCCAGCCAGGCGCCCGAACGGTAGACGGTGATTTCCTCCGTGCCCGGAAGATCGCGGATCAGCTCGGCCTTGAACGTCTCGCCGACACCCTCGAAATGCCTGATCGCATCCGCGCGCTCCCAGACCTCGCGGACCAGTTTTTCGCCGCGGTCGACGATCTCGGCCATCTTCTTCTCGATGGCGGCGAAGTCGTCGGTCGAGAACGGCTCTTCGCGGGCGAAGTCGTAATAGAAGCCGTCCTCAATGGCCGGGCCGATGGTCACCTGGGTGCCGGGGAACAGCTCCTGAACGGCCTGGGCCAGCACATGGGCGGCGTCGTGGCGGATGGTCTCCAGCGCCTCGGGATCGTCGCGCATGATCAGCTTGAAGTCGCCTGAGCTGCCCAGCGGGCGATCCAGATCGCGTTGCTCGCCGTTCAGGGCGACCAGAGCCGCGCGCTTGGCCAGCGATGGCGAGATGGAGGCGGCGACGTCGCGGCCCGTGGCGTCGTCGGGATACTGGCGCGAGGTGCCGTCGGGGAATTTGAGATCGATCATGGGTCTGTCTTTACAGGCGGAACCGGGTCGTAGCCCGATTGGCCGAAGGGGTGGCATTTGCAAAGGCGTCGGACCGTCAGCCATCCCCCCTTGATCGGTCCATGCTGGATCAGCGCGTCCCGGCCATAGTCCGAACAGGTCGGCAGAAACCGGCACGACTGTCCGAACAGGGGCGACAGCGTCAGCTTGTAGCCACGATGGGCCAGCCGCACGCCGCGTTCATAGAGAGTTCCGCCGGATGCCATGTCGCCGCGCTTATCCCCCGCGAAGGCTGTGGGGGCAACGGGCCTAGGCCGCACCGGCGAGGCTAGTTCGGGTGACGGGTGTCTTGCGGGCGATCGCCTGCCGCACGGCGTCGACCGTGGCCTCGACGGCGACCATGGTGGAGGCATGCCGCGCGGGATAGTCGGCGACCTGCTGCAGCGCCCGCAGGCCCTCGAACCGGCCGGTCGGGCCGTCTCCGCCGGATTTAAGCATGGCTGACAGGGAGTCGCGGGCCCAGGCGAGATCATCCAGAGAGGCACCGATCACCGCTTCGCCCAGAACGCCGGCGGCGGCTTGCCCGAGGGCGCAGGCCTTTACGTCCTGGGCAAAGGTTTCGACCCGGCCGGCGTCATCCAGCGTCACATCGACGATCGCCTTCGACCCGCACAGTTTGGCGACCCGCTCGCCGGTGCCCTCGGGCGCGGCCAGCCGACCGCTGAACGGCAGATTGGCTGCCAGTCGGAGAATGCGCGCGCTGTAGAGCTCGTCGATCATGGACCGCACTATAGGCGATCAGCCGCCCTGAAGCGAGTTCCAGGTGCGGGCTTGCTCGGCTCCGGCCCCCGTCGCTGTCCCGGCGGCCGTCCCTGTTCTGGCGCGCAGCCAGGTCAGATTGCGGTCGGCGGCGTCCGGCGGCAGGTCGCGGCGCAGAATCTGTTCGGCCTCGTCCATCTGTCCGGTCAGACCCAGAACCATGGCGAGATTCAGCCGCACCTTCAGCGAGGCACCCGGCTGGACGGCGGCGCGGCGGAGCAAGGGCTCGGCCCCGGCGATGTCGCCCCGGGCCATGGACGACACGGCCATGTTGGAGAGGACGTCGGGATTCTCGGGCGACAGGTTCAGCGCCTGACTCCAGGCCGCGCGCGCGTCGTCCGGACGGCGCACCTGTTCGTAGGCGGTGCCCAGCAGCGACCAGGCCCGCCAGTCGTCGGGACGCGCCGCCCGCGCGCCCTCCAGCGCCGCGATGCCATAAAAGGCTTGCCCCCGCGCGATATGGGCGCGCCCCAGCTCCAGCATGGCCTCGACATTGGCGGGCTGGACCATCAGCACCTTGCCGGCCATCTCGGCGGCCTGGTCGAACCGTCCCAGTTCGCGCAGGGCCTGGGCCGCCTTGACCCCGGCCACGGGGTCGGCGGGATCGACCTCGGCCTGGTCGGTCCAGAAGATCTGGCGGCTCAGGGCGTCGGTGCGGTCATAGGCGGTCCGTACGTCGGCCGTCGCGGGCTGGCGGGCGGCGGTCGCGGACGGCGGCGCGGTGCCCGGATCGGCGAGCACGGGCGCTGCGGCCAGCAGGACGATGGTTGCGATACAGGCGGTCGTGCGCGACATGGAGGCGCTCCGGAAGGTTCGACCCGAGCGTCGGTCCTTCGCGTCAATCCTTGGTTAAGATCGGTCCCCTCGGGCCGGAAAGGCCGCCGACCATGTCCGCCCTGCATCCCGACCTACTGACCACCGAGGCCGAGGGCGCGATCCCGGTCCGATTCGTCGGCCCGGACGGTCCCATCGACCCGGCGATCCGGGGCTGGGCCGACACCAACGGCTTCAAGGCCAAGCCGGGCCAGATGCTGGTCGCGCCGGATGGGCAGGGCGGTATCGCGGCGGTTCTGGTCGGGGCCGGCGAGCGGTTCGATCCGATGTCGGCGCGGGCGCTGCCGGCTCGGCTGCCGCCCGGCCTTTATCGGCTCGAGGCCGACCCCGAAGACGCCCACCGGGCAGCGCTGGCCTTCCTGCTCGGGGCCTATGTCTTCGACCGCTACAAGGCCCGGCCCGAGCGTGACACCGTGCGGCTGGTCGCGCCCGAGGGTCTGGACCGGGATCAGGCCCTGCGCATCGCCTCGGCCTGCGCCCTCGCCCGCGAGATGATCGACACCCCCGCCGCCGATATGGGCCCGCTGCAGATCGAGACCATCGCGCGCGAGATCGCCGGCGCGGCCGGGGCCTCGGTCGCCGTCACCACGGGCGAGGCCCTGCTCGAGGACAACTATCCGGCTGTTCACGCCGTCGGCCGCGCGGCCGCGCCGCACCGGGCACCCCGGGTGATCGAGATCGGCTGGAACCTCGACCGCGCCGACCTGCCGCTGGTCGCCCTCGTCGGCAAGGGGGTGGTGTTCGACACCGGCGGCCTCAACATCAAGGGCGGCGCCGGC
>JBBQTX010000177.1:0-4755 GCA_038234475.1 Caulobacterales bacterium
GCGGCGACGGGCTGAAACCACGAGCGGGCGATCACGGCCTGGACCAGGGGCAGTTGCTCCAGCGAGCCATGGTAGGCCGCCGTCAGGGCGGCCAACAGGCGGCCCCGGACCGTGGATTCGGCGGCGGACGCGGCCCGCAAAGTCTCGGCAAGCTTGGTCATGTCCTCCGACAGGACGGCCTCGAACAGTTCGGCCTTGTCCTGGAAGTTGGCGAACACGGCACCCGTGGACATGCCCGCGCCCTTGGCGATGTCACGGATGGTCGCCGGCTCATAGCCGCGCTCGGCGAAAAGGGCGCGGGCCGCTTCCAGAACCTTCTGGCGGGTACGGACCTTCGCGGCCTGGCGGCGGTTCAGCCGAGGGGCGTCGGTCATGGATTCGGAACTGGACTGGGAAGGGGACAGGACGATATCTCGCATGAAATCGGTTACTTGACTAGGGAGGAGCTTGGACCGGCTATCGAAAACTGGACGCCGAAGCAGCGAAAGGAAGAAATCGGCACCCGCCACTGCCAGCACTCGCACCCAAAGGGCGAAGGCTTGCTAACACCACGTAACGATGACCAAAATGGGGTACGCGGATTAACGTTGCGGTTAGCCAATGAGTTAACGCGCGGCACCAGGGCTTTCGGAAGTGCGGCTCAGCGTCGCACCCCGCCACGCAATGCGCGGGCTCTGCGGGGGGCGGCACCATCGGGCATCGCCTCCTGGAACACCTTGCGGAACCGGTCGCGTCGTTCGTGGATCGAGGCAAGGACGCGGCCCATCGGCACCCCCAGATCGACCAGGGTGTTTTCCGCCAACTGCAGCGCGGCCTCGGTGGTTTCGGGCACGGCGTCGGTCACCCCAAGCTGATACAGCCGTACGGCATGCCGGTCGTCCCGGGCCCGGGCGATGAGGATCAGGTCGGGACGTATGGCCCGCGCCGCCGCCACCACCTCATCTACCTTGAGCGGGGAATCCATGGTGACCACCAGGGCGCGCGCCGTATCGATGCCGCAACGGTGCAGCATCTCGGGGCGGGCCGCGTCGCCGTAGAAGACGTTGCAGCCTTCCGCCCGCCCCTTGGCGACGGTCGCGGCCTCGGCGTCCAGCGCGAGAAAGCTCTGCCCGTGTTCGGCCAGCATTTCACCGATCAGCCTTCCGACACGGCCAAACCCGACGATCAACACCTGGCTGTCCGCGGCGACCGGATCCGTCGCCTCCACAGGCAGGTCGGGGCGGGCACCCTCGCCCCGCTGCACCAGCCGTCCCGCGATCGCCGCCATCAGCGGGATGGTGAAGATGCTGATGGTAGCGGCCAGCAGCACCGTCTGGGTGAAGGCCGGCGAGGCGATGCCTTCCACCAGCCCCGCTCCGAGGATGACGAAGGCGAATTCCCCGGCGGGACCCAGAACGAGCGCGGCTTCAATGGCCACGCGATTGTTGAGGCCCCAAAGGCGGCCGGCGCCGTAGATCAGGCCGACCTTGATCAGGGTCATGGCCGCAGCGAGGCCCAGCACGCCTGCCGGATCGGCCGCGACGGCGTCAAGATCCAGACTGATGCCCACGCCCACGAAGAAGACCCCGAGCAGAAGTCCCTTGAACGGTTCGATCGAGACCTCGACCTCGCGCCGGAACTCGGTCTCGGCCAGGAGAAGCCCGGCGACCAGAGCGCCTATGCTCATCGACAGCCCGGCCGCCTGTGCCGCCAGTCCGGCGGCGATGACCACCAGCAGGCTGGCGGCGACGAACATCTCCTGGCCCTGCTCCCTGGCCTTGGCCTTGGCCACCGACCGGAACATCGGCCGCAGCACCAGCCGGCCCAGGAGCACCAGCAGGACCAGACCGATCGCAGCCGGTATCAGGGTGAACAGCGCCGGCCCCAGCACGGAGGGATCGAAATCCTCGCCCGACATGGCCCCCCCCTGCGCCAGGGCCGCAAGAACGGTGACGGTGATCAGGATGGGCGCCACCGCCAGGTCCTGGGCCAGCAGAATGGAGAAGGTCGCCCGTCCGGCGGTCGTCTTGATCCGCCCGCGCTCGGCCATCACCGGCATCACGACCGCGGTCGACGAAAGGGCCAGCCCCATGCCCAGCACGGCTGCGGAGACCAACGGCTGGCCCATGGCGACAAACACCGCCGCCAGGGCCACGGTGCAGACCGCCACCTGGGTCAGGCCGAGGCCGAACACCAGCCGGCGCATCGCCTTGAGCCGCTCCCACGACAACTCCAGACCGATCATGAACAGCAGGAAGGCGACGCCGAGCTCGGACAGGGAGCGGATCTGGGCCGCGTCCGAAATGGTCAGCCATGACAGCCACGGCACGCTCCCGGACAGCCGCGCCAGCCCGTCGGGGCCCAGCAACACGCCCGCCGCGAGAAAGCCGAGCACCGGGCTGATCTTGAGCCGGTTGAACAGGGGCACGATGACGCCGGCCGCAGCCAGAAACACCACCAGATCCTTGTACTCGTCGCCTGCGCCGTGACCCGTCATCCGTCCTCCCTTGCGAGACACACTATCGAGGGTCCGCGTGCCGCGACCAAGGCGAAACCGTCGCCCGACGCGGCTTTGCGGCGTTTCATGACAAAAAATTCAGGCGACAGGGCGGAACCCGGGCTTAGGGTCGCCTACGACGCTGTCCGCCAGAGAAGCGAAGTCGAGGAAACCCCCATGAAGAAACTGCTCATCGGTGCCGCGCTCGGTGCCCTGCTCCTGCCCGCGTCCGTCTCTGTGGCGCAGGACCACGACCACGGCTGTATCGACGAAGGCTGCACGCTCGTGGAACTGTTCCAGGCCCCGGCCGACGGGGCCACGGTACTGGGCTATCAGGGCACGGAAACACCACGCTACGGGACCTGGGGTTTTGACCCGACCGGCCGCGACACCTCGGTCCGCCCGGGCGACAATTTCATGCGCTATGCCAACGGGGCGGCGCTGGATGCGATGCAGATTCCATCGGACCGCACGAGCTACGGATCGTTCGCCCTGCTGCGCGAACTGTCGGACAATCGGGTCAAGGCGATGATCGAAGGCCTGACGGCCCGCACCGACCTGACCGCCGGATCGGACGAGCAGAAGATCGCCGACGCCTATCGCTCCTATATGGATATGGCGCGAATCGAGGCGCTCGACGCGCAGCCGCTGCAACCCTATCTGGAGGCCATCCGCGCCGCCAACACCCATGAGCTCGCTGCCGTCTATATGGGACAGACCCAGGGCGGCATCGGGGGGTCCATCTTCGGCACCGGTATCACCACCGACCAGAAGGCCCCGACCCGTTATGTGGTCTCGACCGGCCAGTCGGGCCTCGGCCTGCCCAACCGGGACTATTACCGGGACGCCCGATGGGCCGAGAAGAAGGTCCTCTACCAGGCCTATGTCGCGCGCATGCTGGAAATGATCGGCTGGGAGAACCCGGTGGCGGCGGCCGAGGCCATCGTCGCCTTCGAGAGCCGTATCGCCGAGGCTCACTGGACCCCGATCCAGAACCGCAACCGTGACGAGACCTATAACGAATATACCATCGCCGGACTGGCGACCGAGGCACCAGGCTTTCCCTGGCAGAACTACTATGCCGCTGTCGGCGTGGGCGACGTGCCGCGCCTGATAGTCCGCCAGGACACCGCCATACCGCTGATCGCGGCCATCTATGCCGAGACCCCGATGGACGTGATCCAGGCATGGCAGACGTTCCACACGGTCGATGACGCGGCCCCGCGCCTGTCACTGCGCTTCGCCGACGCACAATGGGAGTTCCGTTCGCGGGACCTGCAGGGTCAGCCCATGCAGCGCAGCCGCGACAAGCGCGGCATCAGCTTCGCCGAAGGCATGCTGGGTGAGGCGGTTGGCCGCCAGTATGTCGCCGACCATTTTCCGGCGGAATCCCGGGCCCAGATGGAGGAACTGGTCGCCAACCTGCGGATCGCCCTTGGCAACCGCATCCCCAACTACAGGTGGATGAGCGCTGAGACCAAGGCCGCGGCCCAGGAGAAACTGGCGAAATTCACCGTCAAGATCGGCTATCCGGACAAGTGGCGCGACTATTCGGCGCTTGAGGTTCGGGCCGATGACCTGTTCGGCAATACCGAGCGCGCCGGCCAGTTCCAGTGGCAGTACCAGCTGAACCGCCTCAACCAGGCCGTCGACAAGGACGAATGGGGCATGACGCCCCAGACGGTGAACGCCTATTACAGCCCGACCAACAACGAGATCGTGTTCCCGGCCGCCATCCTGCAACCACCCTTCTTCGATCCGAACGGCGACCCGGCGGTCAACTACGGTGCCATCGGCGGGGTCATCGGCCACGAGATCGGCCACGGCTTCGACGACCAGGGCTCCAAGTCCGACGGCGACGGGGTGCTGCGCAATTGGTGGACACCCGAGGACAAGGCCAATTTCGAGGCCCTGACCGCCCGTCTGGGAGCCCAGTACGACACCTATGAACCCCTGCCAGGGTTCTTCCTCCAAGGCGGTCTGACCATGGGCGAGAACATCGGCGACGCCGCCGGCGTGGCGGTCGGGCTCGAAGCCTATCACCTGTCGCTGAACGGCCGGCCCGCGCCGGTGCTGGACGGGATTACCGGCGATCAGCGCTTCTACTACGGCTGGGCCCAGGTCTGGCAGACGCTCTATCGCGACGACGCCATGCGCCAGCAGGTCACGGTCGGGCCCCACTCGCCCGCCGAGTTCCGCGTCATCGGCCCTCTCAGAAACGTCGACGCCTGGTATGCGGCCTTCGACGTCCAGCCGGGCGACAAATACTATCTCGCGCC
>JBBQTX010000178.1:0-4721 GCA_038234475.1 Caulobacterales bacterium
CACGACTTCAGTCCCGATTATGCCGACACCCGCGCCTGGTTCGACCGGCTCGATGCTGCCTCCGACCTGATCCGCATCGAGCCCTTCGGCACATCGCCCGAGGGCCGGCCGATCTACGCCGTCATCGCCAGCCGCGACGGCGCGACGCTCGACCCGTCCAAGCCCGTGCTGCTGGCCCAGGCCGGCATCCACCCCGGCGAGATCGACGGCAAGGACGCGGGCATGATGCTGCTCCGCGACATCGCCTTCAACGGCAAGGACGACCTGCTCGACCGGGTCAATCTGATCCTGATCCCCATCCTCTCGGTTGACGGCCATGAGCGCGCCTCGGCCTACAGCCGCCCCAACCAGCGCGGGCCCCGCATCCAGGGCTGGCGCAACACGGCGACCAACCAGAACCTCAACCGCGACTATCTCAAACTGGACCAGCCCGAGATGCGGGCAGTGCGCGGTCTGGTGCTGAAATACCGGCCCGATCTGTATGTCGACATCCACGTCACCGACGGCATGGATTACCAGTACGACGTCACCTACGGCTACAATGGCGAGAACGGCGTCTGGTCGCGCTCGCCCGCCGTCGCCGGCTGGCTGGACGCGAGCTTCAAGCCGGCGATCAATGCGGCCCTCGAGGCCCAGGGCCATATCCCCGGCGAACTGGTGTTCGGCATCGGCGCCGACCCGCGCGCGGGCCTGTCGGACGGCGGCCTCGGCGAGCGGTTCTCCAACGGCTGGGGTTCGGCGGCCCATGTGCCGACCATCCTGGTCGAGAACCACAGCCTCAAACCCTATGAACAGCGCGTTCTGGGCACCTATGTCTTCCTCGAGGCCGCCCTGCGCCGCCTCGCCGCCGACGGCCCGGCGCTGCGCGCCGCCATCGCCGCCGACAGCGCCCTGCGACCCGCCGAAATCCCGGCCAATTTCGCGCCCGACCCCACCCCGGCCTACACCCGGGCCTTCAAGGGCATCCGCTACGAGATGTACGACAGCCCCGCCTCGGGCCGTCCGGAAATCCGCTGGCTGGGCATGGCCGATCCCGAGCCCTGGCTTCTGCCCTTCTACGGCTCGCGCCCGACCCTGACCCTGGCCCGACCCGAGGCCTATTGGGTGCCGTCCTACCGAACGGACATCATCGAGCGCCTGCGCCTGCACGGCATCCGGATGGAGACGCTGGACACAGCCCGGAGCATCAATCTCGACATGCTGCGCCTCATCGACCCGAAGCTGGCCACCCGTGCCAACGAGGGCCGGGTGGCCGTCACCGTCGCCGGCGTGACGCCAGAGCGGCGCGACTGGACCTTCCCGGCCGGTTCGGTCCGGGTCCCGACCGACCAGCCGCTGGGCGACATCGTCGTCCTGCTGCTGGAACCGCAATCGTCCGAGAGCTTCTTCGCCTGGGGCATGTTCCCCGAGGTGCTCAGCCGCGTCGAATATATCGAGGGCTATGCCATCGCCCCCTTGGCCGAGGCCATGATGGCCGCCGATCCGGCGCTCAAGACCGCGTTCGAGGCGAAGGTCGCCGCCGAACCCGCCTTTGCGGCGGATGGCGACGCGCGTCTGGGCTGGTTCTACGAGCGAACCCCGTTCTATGATGATCGTTTCCGACTTTATCCCGTGGGGCGCGAGCAATGATGTCCATGACCATCCTGACCGACATGAGCCCGGTCCAGGCCGCCGCCCTGTGGAGCGGCGTGATGATCCTGCTGCTGGTGGTGTTGGGCGCGCGCGTCGCCCTGGCCCGACGCGGCAACAAGGTCCTGCTGGGCGACGGCGGCAATGCCAAGGTGCTGCTGGCTTCGAGGGTGTTCGGCAACGCTTCGGAATACATCCCGGCCGGGATCGGCGCCCTGGCCGTCCTGGCCTTGCTGGGCATGCCGGCTTACGTCCTGCATGGCCTTGGCGGAGCCCTGTTCCTCGGTCGTCTGATCCACGCCGTCGGCCTCAGCGACAAACGCCCCACCCCGGGTCGTGTCCTCGGCATGGTCCTGACCTGGACGGCCCTGATCGTTGCCGGTGGCATGCTGGTGGTCCACGCCTTCGTCTGAACTTGAAGAGTGCGGTTGCGGCCTTGCCTCGGCCCGGCCATATCGGGGCATGCCCGACCGTACCGCGTCCGCCGCCTCCCCCGACATCCTGCCCGACCTTATCGCCGCCGCCCTCGGGGCGGGGGCCGACGCCGCCGAGGCCGTTTCAGCCGAACGCGCTTCGCTCTCCGTCGGCGTCCGCAACGGGACCCTCGAAGACGTCGAGCGCGAGGAGAGCCGCGACCTCGGCCTGCGCGTCTTCATCGGCCGGCGTCAGGCGACGGTATCGGCGTCCGACCTGTCCGAGGCCACCCGCGCGCGGCTGGTCGAGCGGGCGGTGGCCATGGCCAGGCTCGCGCCCGAGGACCCCTTCGCCGGCCTCGCGCCGCAGGATCGTCTGGCGCACGGCCCCTTCCCCGACCTCGACCTGCATGACCCCGCCGAACGCAGCGCCGCCGACCTCGAAGCCGCCGCCGCCGAAGCGGAAGCTGCGGCCCTCGCCGTCGAGGGCGTCGCCAAGTCCGAAGGCGGCCACGCCTCGGCCTCCTCGAGCCGCTGGCGGCTGGTGACCTCGCAGGGCTTCGACGGGGCCTATCACGGCTCGGCCTTTTCACTGGGCGCGGGCGTCATCGCCGAACAGGACGGGGCGATGGAGCGCGGCGGCGAGAACCGCGCCACCCGCCACCTCTCGGACCTGCCGTTGGCCGCCGCCATCGGAGCCGAGGCCGGTCGCCGCGCTGTGGCTCGCACAGGCGCACGCAAGATCGCCTCGACCACCGCCCCGGTCATCTTCGAGAACCGGGTGGCGGCCCAGGTCCTGTCGCCCCTGCTCGGGGCCATTTCCGGCCCCGCCATCGCGCGCGGCAGCTCGTTTCTGAAGGACCGGCTGGGTCAGGCCGTCCTGCCGCCGGGGTTCGACCTGATCGACGACCCCTTCCGTCCGCGCGGCCTCGGCTCGACCCCGTTCGACGACGAGGGCGTGACGGTCTCGCGCCAGTCGCTCGTCAAGGACGGCGTCCTGACCACCTGGCTGCTGAACAGCGCCGCCGCCGCCCAGTTGGGCCTCGCCTCGACCGGCCACGCCTCGCGCGGACTGGCCGGCCCGCCCGGAGTCTCGACCCACAATCTGCATCTGGAGCCGGGCGAGCGCGATCTGGCCGCCCTGATGGCGGACGCGGGATCGGGCCTGTTGGTGACCTCCATGTTCGGCCCCTCGCTGAATGCCAATACCGGCGACTGGTCGGCGGGCGTGTCCGGCTTCTGGTTCGAGAACGGCGAACGGGTCTATCCGGTCAGCGAGGTCACCGTCGCCGGCAAGCTGACCGACCTCTATCCGCGCATGCAACGCGGCTCCGATCTGGAGTTCCGCAGCAGTTTCAACAGTCCGTCGCTGCTGTTCGATGCGGTCGCCATCGCGGGCAAATGAGCAATCCGCCGTCAGACTTCGCCGCCGATCTGGCCCTGATCCAGAGGGCCGTCGTCGCGGCCGGAGCGCTGGCGCTGGCCGAACGCGAGGGCGGGATGAAGGTCTGGTCCAAGTCCGGCGGCTCGCCCGTCACCAGCGCGGACATGGCCGTCGACCGGCTGTTGCAGGACGCCCTGCTGTCGGCCCGACCCGACTATGGCTGGCTGTCGGAAGAGACCCCCGATACGCCCGACCGCCTTTCTGCCAAGCGCATCTTCGTGGTCGATCCGATCGACGGGACCGTCGCCTATATGAAGGGCAAGCCGTGGTGGTGCATCCCGATCGCGGTGGTCGAGGACGGCCGGCCGGTCGCCGCCGTCATCCACGCGCCGGCGCTGAGCGAGACCTTCGTCGCCACCCTCGGCGGCGGCGCGACCCTGAACGGACGGCCGATCAGCGCGTCCGACGCCACCGATCTGGACGACGCCTCCGTGCTGGCCGACGCCCGTCTGATCGAGGGCCCGCAATGGCTGGAGCCATGGCCCGCCATGCGCTTCGAGAAGCGCAACGCCATCGCCTATCGCATGGCCCTGATCGCCGCCGGAGCCTTCGACGCCGCCATCAACCTGACCCCCAAATGGGACTGGGACATCTGCGCCGGTGCCCTGATCGCCGAGGAGGCCGGGGCCAGGGTCAGCGACCACCACGGCCGCCCCTGGCTGTTCAACCAGCCGGACCCGCGCCAGAACAGCTTGGTCTGCAGCGCCCCGGCGCTTCACCCGTTGATCGTGCGCCGCACCCTGCCGATCCCCCTGGGACGTTAGAGCCGGCGCTGAATCCGGCCGACGTCGTCCCGCAGCCGATCGACAGCGTATTAGAGCCGCGCATCTGTTTGGCCCAACACTGCGATATCCCGACGGACCGAGGCCACGGCGATGTCCACCGGGGACACCCGCTCCTTCAGTTCGCGGATGTCCTGCGCCATCGCATCGACCTTGGAATCGATGCGGCGCAGGTAACCGAGGACGAGATTTTCCGGCTCGGTCATGACGCGCATAGGATGCCAGAAGTCGCCGTGAGCGCCAAACCCGTTGATCGTGCGCCGCACAGCGCCTATTCCGCTGTCGCCCCGCCAGCCCTCCTCCCCCGGACCTCCTTATGACCACCGAAGCCGAATCCCCCCAGCTGCTCCACCTCGTCATCGGCGGCGAGTTGCGTCATCTCGACGCCCCGGTGTTCAAGGACCTGTCCAAGGTCGAATTCGTCGGCGCCTATCCCAACTACGCCGAGGCCCG
>JBBQTX010000179.1:0-4710 GCA_038234475.1 Caulobacterales bacterium
TAGCGGCGGTCGCCCTCCAGCGAGGCCAGGGCCCGGCGGTTGGACCCGGCGACAAAGGCCATGGCTTCGGCCCCGTTGACCTCTTCCAGCGCCAGATGATCGTCAGCGGCGCGGACCCCGGCGGGGGTCAGGTCCGCCGGATAGTGCGGCGGCAGGGTCCGCTGCGTCCGCGGTACATCGGCGATGTTCAGGGCCGGAAGCGGGATCGGCGCCGGACCGCTGGCGCAGGCCCCCAACAACAGCGCCGGGATGGCGGCGGACAGGATCAGTCGGTTCATCTCGGAACTCCGCTCAGTATTCCTCCCCCGACGGGGGAGGGGGACCATCCGAAGGATGGTGGAGGGGCCTAAACGACCGGCGCGGTGGAGAGACCCCTCCACCGCGTCGCGGTCCCCCACCCCCAACGGGGAGGAACCCAGGTCATTCCGCCGCCGGGGCGTCCATCAGCCGCCGCGGCAGATAGGTGTATTCCAGCGCCAGCCGCCGCGCCGTCTCGCGCAGGTTGGCCCCCGCCGCGTGGCCGCCGTCGGTGTTCTCGTAGAACAGCACCGGATAGCCCAGTTCCTCCAGCCGCGCCGCCGCCTTCCTCGCATGGCCCGGGTGGACGCGGTCATCCTTGGTCGAGGTGTGGATAAAGACCTCGGGATAGGGCTGGCCGGCTTCGAGCCGTTGATAGGGCGAATAGGCCTCGATCCACGCCCGCTCTTCGGGAATGTCAGGATTGCCGTATTCCGCCATCCAGCTGGCACCGGCGAGCAGCTTGTGGAAGCGCAGCATGTCGAACAGCGGCACCTGGATGACGGCGGCGTTGATCAGGTCGGGCCGCTGCGTCAGCATCGCGCCCATGAACAGCCCGCCCTGCGAGCCGCCCATAATGCCGAGATGGGGCTGGGAGGTGATGTTGCGCGCGATCAGGTCCAGCGCCACGGCCTGATAGTCCTCATGCGCCCGCTGGCGGTTCTGTTGCAGGGCGGCCTGGTGCCAGTTGGGGCCGAACTCGCCGCCGCCGCGGGTGTTGGCGATGACATAGACCCCGCCGCGCTCCAGCCACAGCTTGCCGACCGTGGCCGAATAGCCCGGCAGCATCGAGACCTGGAACCCGCCATAGCCGTACAGCAGGGTCGGGTTCGAACCGTCCATGGCCATGGCGTCGCGGTGGACGACGAAATACGGAATCTTGGTTCCGTCGGCCGAGGTGGCCTCGAACTGGTCCACCGTCATGCCGGTGGCGTCGAATTTGGCGGGCAGGGATTTGGTCTGGTCCAGCGAGCCGGTCGCGGCGTCGGCCAGCCACAGGCTGGAAGGGTTAAGATAGCCCGCCACGCTGACGAACAACTGGTCGTCGCGGTCGGACGCCGAGCCCAGGCCGACGGTGACGTTTTCCGGAAGATCCAGTTGCGTCCGGTTCCAGTAGCTCCCGTCCGCAGCCTGACCGGGGTCATAGGAATAGACGGCGCCGCGCACATTCTCGAACAGGGCGACGACCAGCCGGTTGCGGGTCGCGGTGATGCCCTCGATCGCCTCGCGCGGTCCGGGCCGGATCACCAGCGCAGCCTGCGCGGTCGGATCGGCCATCCAGCCGTTCAGATCATAGGCGATCACGTCGCCGGTCTGGAACGCCTGGCCCGACGGGGCGGTCCAGTCCTGGTCGGTGGTGAACACCAGCCGGCCCTGGACCAGGGCGTTGATGCTGGACTTGGCCGGCAGCTCCAGCTTCGTCGTCGTGCCGTCGGCGTTCAGCCGGTGGGTCTCGCCCTCATAGAAGCTGACGCCTCGGTTGATCAGCGTCGCCTGGACCACGCCGTCGGCGTCGCGCAGCACAAAGCCCCCGACCGAGACATCGGTCGGCTGGCCGGTGAACACCGTCGTCGCCTGGTCGGGGCTCCGGCCGCGCTTCAGCACCTTGACGATCATCGGATAGCCCGAACTGGTCAGGGTGCCGGGGCCGAAGTCCCGAGAGACCAGCAGGGTGTCCGCGTCCACCCAGGTCGCCCCGCCCTTGGATTCCGGCAGGACGAAACCCCCGTCCACGAAGGTGCGGGTGGCGCGGTCGAACTCGCGCACGGTGACGGCGTCCTTGCCCCCGTCCGACAGGGACACGAGGCAGCGGTTTTCCTCGGGCGGCAGGCAGGTCGCGCCCTTGTAGACCCAGTTCTTGCCCTCGGCCGCGGCCAGGGCGTCGAAGTCCAGTATGGTCTCCCAGCGCGGCACGGCGTCGCGATAGCTGTTCAGGGTCGTGGTGCGCCAGATACCACGCACATGGGTCGCGTCCTGCCAGAAATTATCGATCGTGCCGTCGTGGTTGAAGCCGGGGGCCGGGATGCGGTCGCGCGACTGGACGATCTCCAGCGCCTGCTGGTGCAGGCCCTCGTAGCGGGGGTCGCCGCGCAGGATTCCGAGCGACCGCTCATTGTGTTCGTTGACCCAGGCCATGGCCCGCTCGCCGTCGATCTCTTCCAGCCAAAGATAGGGGTCGGTCGCGTCGGAGGTGGCGAAGCCGCCCGGGGCCTCGGCGGGCATGGCGGCGGGCACGGGAGTCTGGGCCATGGCGGCGCTCGAAAGGGTAGTGGAAGCGAGAAGCGCGGCGAGCGCGGCGGAACGGATCATGGGACTGGGTCTCCGACTGAAGTCGGGCGGCACCTTATCGACCGTCGGGCAACGGGCAAGGCGACCTGGCGTCACCTTACCGATTTGTCATCCGCGCCAGATCAGCGCCCCTCGTCGGGAATGCACAGAAGGTTGCCGCAGGCCTTGCAGTGCACCGCGTCCGGATCGTGCAGCTGCAGGCCACACCGGTCGCAGGGAAAACGCACCTTGTGCGGCCGCAGCAGGGTCTGGCCCAGCCGCACAAACAGGGTGACCCCGCCCAGCATGATCAGGATGGAGACGATCCGCCCCCAGTCGCCGGTCAGGATGATGTCGCCATAGCCCGTCGTGGTCAGGCTGGTGACGGTGAAATACAGGGCGTCGATATAGCCCGTGATGCCCTCATGGCGGCCCATGAAGCTGGTGTAGACGAAGCCTGTGGCCACGAAGACGAAGGTGATCAGCGACACCAGCGCCTTGGTGACGTCCTCCACCCGGGTGTCGTCATAGCGACGCCCGATCGTGCGCCAGAAGAATTCCGAATGGATCAGGGTCCACAGCCGCACCACCCGCAGGAAGCCCAGATTGAAGAAGAAGGGGAAAAGCAGGGTCGCGAGAATGAACAGATCCACCCAGACGACAGGCTTCCTCAGCCAGTCGCGGATGTTGGAATAGGCCGCGGCCCGCGCCGCCAGATCGGCGACCAGAAGGGCGGCAATGACATAGTCGATGATGTAGAAGATCAGGCCTTCACCCCGCAGCAGCGGCGCGGCGATGAAGAAGCCGATGATGATCAGGTCGATGGCCAGCACGGCGATCCGGAACTTCACCGCCACGGGTGACGAGCCATGGTAGAGCGCGCGCAGCCGGGCCCTCAGGCGGCGACCGCCGTTCTTGAGTTCGGCGGGTTCGGGGGCAGGGCCGGTTCGACTCATGGTCCCCCGATAACGCGGCTTGCTCGCGCAAGGAACCGGCAACGTCTATAGGCGGCTGTGATGGCCACATCCTTCGTCAAGATGAACGGCGCCGGCAACGACTTCGTCGTCGTCAATGCGCTCGAGACGCCGTTCGTGCCGACGGCCGATCAGGCGCGCGCCATCGCCGACCGCGAGACGGGCGAGGGCTGCGACCAGCTGATCGCCATCGAACCCTCGGCCACGGCCGACGCCTTCATGCGGGTCTGGAACGCCGACGGCGGCCAGGTCGAGACCTGCGGCAACGCCCTGCGATGCGTCGGCTGGATGCTGCTGCAGTCGACAGGGCGGGACACGGTGACCATCGACACCCTCGGTGGGCCCACCACCGCGACCCGCGCGGCGGACGGTCGCATCACCGTGGACATGGGCGCGCCCGGGCTGGACTGGACGCAGATCCCGCTGGACGAGGCGATGGATACGCGCGGGATCGAGCTGCAGCTCGGACCCATCGACGATCCGGTTCTCCACACGCCGGGGACCGTCTCCATGGGCAATCCGCACGTGGTCTTTTTTATGGACCATACGCCCGACGACGCCTTTGTGCGCGGCATGGGGTCGCTGATCGAACACCACCCGCGCTTTCCCGAGGGGGTCAACGTCGGCTTCGCCCATGTGGTGGCTCCCGACCACATCCGCCTGCGCGTCTGGGAGCGGGGGGCCGGCCTGACGCGGGCCTGTGGCACCGGTGCCTGCGCCGCCCTCGTCGCCGCCGCCCGGCGGGGCCTGTCCGGACGCGCCGCCCGGATCGAGGTCGACGGCGGCGCGCTGTTTGTCGACTGGAACGAGAGCGCAGACCATGTGTTTATGACCGGTCCGGTCGAGGTCGAGCGCACAGGAACGCTGGCACTCTGACGAGCCTTGTCCAATGGCCGCTCGCCCGTGACGGGATGACGGACGACGGACGGCGGGGCTTGCGAGGTTGTTCGTCGGCAAGCCGCGCTCTAGGACAGGGGTGCGCCTTGGGAACCGACTCATGCCCGACCTGACCGACAAACAGACCTTCTCCGACGAGGATGCGCTGGAGTTCCACCGCAGCCCCACCCCGGGCAAGATCTCCATGGCCCCGACCAAGCCGATGGCGACCCAGCGCGACCTGTCGCTGGCCTATTCGCCCGGCGTCGCCATCCCCGTGCTGGCCATCGCCGCC
>JBBQTX010000180.1:0-4683 GCA_038234475.1 Caulobacterales bacterium
GATGGGGGCGATTGCATGTTTGATACCCTCCCCTCGCAGATCGGGGCCGCATTCGCCGTAGCGGTTGTTGCCTTTGCGTTCCTGAAGGGGGATGAGCCAGAGCGTATGGGGGCGGGTGCCTATGTGCTCGCGCTATTCGCGTCTCAGTTAATTCAGGACAGCGGAAAGCTTCACGGAACCAACTGGGGTCTGATGGCGATCGACCTGGTGATGCTGGCCGTCTATGCCGGACTGGCGTGGAAGAGCCGTCGATCGTGGCCGGTCTGGGTATGCGCCTTGCAATCGCTGATCGTGATGAGCCATGTGCTGACTCTCGTCGACGTGCGCCCGCCTGCCGCCGCCTTCTTCGCGGTCATCAATCTGGCCAGCTACGGCGTGCTGGTGGCCCTCGCCGTCGGCACCTTCTGGGCCTGGCAGGAACGCCGCGCCGCCGGGCTGGAATAGCCACTCCCTCAAGGTCCCGCAGTCTCGCTCTGTGATCCCGACCGGCCCGATGCTCGAAGGCGACCATCCGGCCGGTCCTGTTCTGCTGCCCGAGCGGCGCATTGACGGGTCAGTGGAATGGGCACAAATGCCCAGGCGCTGCCGACTGTGATTCGGCTCCCCGGAAACACCGTGCCCCTGTCCCATGCACAGCTCTGGACCGCCATCGACGGCCTCGCCCGGCGGGAGGGCCTGAGTGCCTCGGGGCTGGCGCGCAGGGCGGGACTGGATGCGACCAGTTTCAATCCGTCAAAGCGCTTCGGCCCGGGAGCGGTGCCCCGCCCGCGCTGGCCATCGACCGAGAGTTTGACGCGGGTCCTGACCGCGACGGGAACCTCATTGGGGGAGTTTGCGGCCTTGGCCCGCGATGCGACCTCGCGCACCTCCACCGTGCCCTTGCTGGGCATGGCCCAGGCCGGGCGGGACGGATTTTTCGACGATGCCGGCCTCCCGACCGGCGAAGGCTGGGAGCAGACCGAATTGCCGCGTGCGCGGGACTCGCTGCTGAGTCTGCGGATCGTCGGCGATTCCATGGCCCCGCTGTATCGCGAGGGGGACCGGATCATCGTCGACCGGGAGGCTGCGGATGTGCGCAAGGGCGACCGGGTCGTGGTGCGGACCACGGGGGGCGAGACGCTCGCCAAACAGCTGAAGGCGCTGACGGCGCGAACGGTGACGCTCGGCTCGGTCAATCCGGCCTATCCAGTGCGCAACGTTTCACGGGCCGAAATCGTCTGGATGGGCCGGATTCTTTGGGTCAGTCAGTAGACTGGCTGCCGCCCGCACCCACGCGCTCAGGCCGCGAGCGACCGCGGCGCGAGCGATAGCGCCAAAACAAGAAAGGCCGCCCCTCGCGGAGCGGCCCTCTGGTCTACGCGACGGGATCGCGCCTAGTTGGTGGTGACGTAGCGGGCGTTGACCCAACCACCGCCGGCGATCTGGACCCATTCGCCTTGCGAACCGATGGCGCTGAACGGCTGGCCGGCGCGCAGAGAACCTGCCTGGCGATAGTTGGTGCCGGGGCCTGAGCGGATACGCAGGTTCGAGGTGGCGCGATAGGCTCCGCCGCTGCTGCTGTCCTGGGCAGCGGCGCGCGTGCGCTGCTGGTTGCAGCCGATATAGGAACCGGCGGCGGCACCGGCGCCGGCACCTGCGACAGCGCCCAAAGTGCGTTCGTTAGACGAAATCTGGCTGCCGGCCAAGCCGCCGATGACGGCACCGATCAGCGCACCCGCGCGCTGGCGTCCGCCCGGGGCGTCGCAGTTGGTCACGCCGTTGGCCTGCTGGGCCATCGACACCGTCGGGATTGCTGTGACCAGCGCTGCGAGGGCGGCGGCGGTGGCGAGGGTGGTGTTCATAAGCTTCGACATGGTCTCTCCAGTTCATCGAGGTTGGTCGATGTCATGGAGAATGCACGGACCCGGATGAAGGCTCCCGGAGGCGCGCCGTTATGTTCGGTTCATGTTGGCTGGCGCTATCGCTCGCCGCGCGGCGGCTCGCTTGGTTGGCGCTATCGCTCGCCGCGCGGCGGCTCGCTGCTTGAGCACCGGCCCACGCCGGGTCGGACCTTGGGCGGCCGAGGACTGCGGCCTAACGGGAGGCCAACTCACCGTTGGCGCCCGCCTTGATCAGCTGGATGGTCTGGGGCAGGCCGTAGATGGCGGCGAAGGAGCCGAAGCGCGGACCCTGCGACGCTCCGAGCAGGACTTCGTACAGGGCCCCGAACCAGCCACGCAGCGGGTCGAAGGCGTGATCCTTGCCCACGGAATAGACTTCGGTCTGGATCGCCTCGCCGTCCGTACAGTCCGCCGGCAGGGCTTCCAGCCGGCTGGCGAGATCCAGCAAGGCCGTCTTCTCCCTCTCGTCCGGCGCCCGATAGGCCTTCGCCGGCTTCACGAAGTCCTCGTAATAGTTCAGCGCATGGCCCATCAACCGGTCCAGCAGCGGCTCGCTGTCCGGCGTCGCCTCGGGCAGGTATCGGGCGAAATAGGCCCACAACTGCGCCTTGTCCGAAGCGTTGGCCACGCCGACCAGGTTCAGCAGCAGGGCGAAGGAGACCGGCGCGGTGTGAGCCGGCGGCGATCCGGCGTGAATCGACCAGACGGCATTGTCGATCTGTTTGGCCGGCTCCTGGGTCTTGTAGGCCTCGATCGCCGCCAGATAGTCGTCGATGGCGCGCGGGATGACGTTGAAATGCAGGCTCTTGGCCGATTTCGGCGACTGGAACATGAACCAGCTCAGGCTCTCCGGCGTGCCGTAGCGCAGCCACTCGTCCATGGTCAGGCCGTTGCCCTTCGATTTGGAGATCTTCCGGCCCTCGACATCGAGGAAGAGTTCGTAGTTGAACCCCTCCGGTGGAATCCCGCCCAGGGCGCGGCAGACCTTGGAGCTTTCGCGCACGCTCTCGATCAGGTCCTTGCCCGACATCTCATAGTCGACATCCAGCGCCGTCCAGCGCATGGCCCAGTCGGGTTTCCACTGCAGTTTCACATGGCCGCCGGTGACCGGGACCTCGGTGCGGCCGCCTGCGGGGTCGTCGAAGGTGATGGTCCCCTTCCCCACATCCCGAGCCAGGGTCGGTACCTGTAGCACATGGCCGGTGGCCGGGCTGACCGGCAGGAAGGGCGAATAGGTCTCGCGCCGCTCGGGCCCCAGCGTCGGCAGCATGATCGCCTGCACCGCGTCGAACCGCTCCAGCAGGGTCAGCAGCGTCGCGTCGAACCGGCCGGACCTGTACTGCCCGGTCGAGGACAGGAATTCGTAGTCGAAGCCGAACCCGTCGAGAAAGGCGCGCAGTCGGGCGTTGTTGTGGGCGCCGAAACTGTCGTGCGTCCCGAACGGGTCGCGCACCACGGTCAGCGGCTTGTGCAGGTCCTCGGCCAGCATCTCCGGATTGGGAATGCCCTCCGGTACCTTTCTCAGCCCGTCCATGTCGTCCGAGAAAGCGATCAACCGCGTCGGCCAGTGGTCTCCGGTCAGCGCCCGGAAGGCGTTGCGCACCATCGTCGTCCGCGCCACCTCGCCGAACGTGCCCATATGCGGCAGGCCGGAGGGGCCGTAACCGGTCTCGAGGATCACGGGGCGTTGCAGGGCCGGAAACGCTGCCAGCGCCTCGTCGGCCTTGCCGGCGTCGAACAGCAGTTTGGCGGCAGTCCGCTCAGCGTCGGAGAGCCGCTTCTTGAGCACATGGGCCAGAAGATTGCGGGCCTGTTCGAACGGCCAGGATTTGGCTTCGCGCGCGAGGGTTGCGAGGGAGTGCAGCATGGGCGCGGGTTTGCAGCCCAGGGACCCCAGCGTCAATGCTCGCCGTTCTCCGGTGCCCAGAAGCCGGGACCGGTCAGGCCGGTGAAGGCTTGGGCATGTGGATAATTGACTTGCGGAAGTTGAGCACCGTCCCGACCATGGCGTCCGTGGTGACAAACGCAATCGGCAGCCCGACCTCCACATTCGACACCACCTCGGCCTTAAAGCCACGTTCGCGCAGGAAGGCCACCGCGCCCAGGGCCGCCTTGTCCGGATTCCGGACAACCAGACCGATGCTCGCCGCCGCGAAACCCAGCCGCCGGTGAACCTCGGGCGTAGGGTGGTTGATGATGGTCCCGTCCCACAGGATCGACCGCAGCACGCCGCCGCTATCCGCTCGGAACCGCGCCTTCAGCCCATGCCGGTCCAGCAGGGCTACGATGGCCTCCTTCCCCTCGGGCAAGGCCGCCGTGAAGATGCGCGAACCTCTATCGGGGAACGGCAGGGGATTACGCCCTCGCACCACCGCCAGTGACCAGACGACCCAGCCGCCCATGACCACCACAATCAGCACGCTCGCCCAGATCGGAATGAACATCCCACCCTCCCGACACCCTCGCCAACCGGCGTCGGGACAATCATAACACAAGCTATGCCGGCCTTGACCAAGGCTCCGCGCCGTGGCCTTACCCCCGCCCTATGCGAACCAGCGATTTCAACTTCAATCTGCCGGACGACCTCATCGCGCTGCGCCCCGCCGAGCCGAGGGATTCCGCACGGATGCTGGTGGTTCAACAAGGCTCGCTGGAAGACCGCATCGTCCGCGACCTGCCCGGCTTCCTGCGGCCCGGCGACGCCCTCGTGTTCAACGACACGCGGGTGATCCCGGCGCGCCTATCTGGCGTGCGCGAGCGGGTCGGGCCGGACGGCGAGACCCTGACCGTCGCCGTCGAGGCC
>JBBQTX010000181.1:0-4668 GCA_038234475.1 Caulobacterales bacterium
CTCATAGGTCACGCCATCCGCCAGCGGATAGGCGAAATGCCAGTAGAAGCCGTCCATCTCCTTCTGCTCGACCTCGAGGTCGCTGATCGCGGTCTGGAAATGCGGGTCCCAATTGACCAGCCGCTTGTCGCGATAGATCAGCCCGTCCCGATGCAACTGGACAAAGACCTTGCGCACGGCGGCGTTCAGACCCTCATCGAGGGTGAACCGCTCGCGGCTCCAGTCGCAGGAGGCCCCCAGACGGCGCAACTGCTGGGCGATGGTGCCACCGCTCTCGGCCTTCCATTCCCAGATCTTCTGGACAAAGGCCTCACGGCCCATCTCGCGCCGGCCGATTTTGCCCGCAGCCGCCAGCTGGCGCTCGACCACCATCTGGGTGGCGATACCGGCATGGTCGGTGCCCGGCAGCCACAGGACCGCCTTTCCCTTCATCCGGTGATAGCGGGCCAGGATGTCCTGCAGGGTGTTGTTCAGCGCGTGGCCGATGTGCAGCGAGCCGGTCACATTGGGCGGCGGAATGACGATCGAATAGGCCTCGGCCGCGCCGTCGGTGGCGGTGACGTCACGCGGCGCGAACAGCCCGCTGTTCTCCCACATAGCATACAGGCGTGGTTCGGCGGCGGTGGGGTCGAAGGTCTTGTCGAGCATGGTCATCTTTGTTCCCTATCGCGGCGCACGCGGTGCGTCGCTGCTTGAGGGATGTCTCACGGCAAAAAAGAGAAAGGGCGGCTCCGACTTGAGCCGCCCCGGAATGATCCAGCCTTGATCAGGTCGCAGGTGAAGTCAGCCGGCGGAGCGGGCGATGCGTTCGACTTCCTTGCGTACCTGGGCCTCGACGATGCCCGGCAGATTGGTATCCAGCCACTCCTTCAACATCGGGCGCAGGAGGGTGCGGGCCAGTTCGTCGACGGTCGGGCCGGAGGCGGTGAAGGGTTCCATGGGTTCGGGCTTCCTGAGGGTGGAGGCGAGACCGGCGAAGGCCGAGGCGGCGCTGGCGGCGGCGCTGTCGCCGACCAGGCTGTCATGGGACGTCGTCGGCGCGGACGGATGTTCAGGTGTGTGAATGTCCAGCGGCGCGTCGGAGAACATCGACTCGCTGGCGGGGAAGGGATCGGGTTCTGGGTCGGCCGACGTAACGTCCAGATCGCCGATACTCTCGGCGACGGGTGCCTCATAGGCCTCGGTCAGCTCCAGCACGTCTTCGTCGGACGCAGCTTGCTGCATGGACGGCGTCTCGTCCATCAGCGCGGACGACACGAGCGGTTCCGGCTCGAAAGCGGACTCCGGCTCGAAAGCGGACTCCGGCGCGGCGGCGACCGGCGCGGTCTCCACAGGCGCGTCATCTTCGGAAATGATCCGGCGGATCGACGCCAGGATTTCCTCCATCGTCGGTTCTTGGGCGGTTTGGTCGGTCATCGTTAAACCTCTAGGCGCGCGACAGTTGCGCGCATGGTCATATCCAAAGGCGGCACCAGAATGGCAGCCCCGTCCCGCACGGCTGTCGTCGCATCTCAGCCCATCGGAATCAACGGGCCTTTTTCGCCTGATTGGTTAACGGCTCGCTCCGCTGGCGAACCATTCCCCGGTCAATCGCGCGGCGCGGTCTGTACGAACTCGGACTTCAACTGTTCGTCGATCGGCGCGTCGACCGCGTCATTGGCGGGCACGACCCCGGGGGCCGCGATCCGGTCGATCGCCTCGACCAGGCCGTCCCACGGCAGGGCCCCGCGACTACGCACGCGGTCGTAGTTACTGGTCGCGTCGTAGAGCTCGAGCCCGGGATCCAGATCCTGCCCCTCCAGCCGGCCCATTGCCGCGAGCAGATTGGCCTGGGCCACGTATTCGTTGCGCCGGGCGCTGGCCAGGGAGATCTGGGCGTTCCGCAGCTCCAACTCCTGGTTCAGGACGTCAAGATTGGTGCGCAGACCGACCTGGGCCTCCTGGCGCACACCCTCGGCGGCGACGGTGGCGGCGCGAACGGCCTCTTCACCTGCTGTCAGGGTCGAGCGGGCCGAGATCGCCTGGGCGTAGGCCGAGCTCAGCGTCTGCAGGGTATTGCGCCGTTCCCCCTCGACCGTGATCTGGGCCACATTGGCGCGTTCCCGGGCCGCGCGGATCCGCGAGCCGTTCAGCCCCCCGGTGAACAGCGGCACCGAGATCGTGGCACCGGCCTGAAAGCGGGTGTTGTCGGTCAGGTCGCCGATACTGCCCAGATCGGTTGTCGTCCCGCCGTAGGAAGCGGTCGCCCGGGCCGAGGGGCGGAATTCGGCCTTGGCCGCCGCGACGTTGGCTTCGGCCGCCTGCAGGCTGTAGCCTGCGGACCGGATGCCCGGATTGTCCTGCAGCGCGACATCGAGCGCCTGGTCGAAGTCGGCCGGAATTCCCGGCAGCAGGGGCATGGGCTCGAGATCGGTCGGTGTTTGACCCACCACAGCGGCATAGGCGGCGCGCGAGACCGACAGCTGGGCCCGACCATTGGCCAGGTCGGCATCGGACTGGGCCAGCCGGGCTTCTGACTGGGCCACGTCGGTGCGGGTAATTTCGCCGACCTCGAAGCGGGCCGAGGCCTCTTCAAGCTGGCGCTGCAGGACACCGATGTTGGCCTGCCGGATGCGCAGGATTTCCGTGTCGCGGATCACGTCGGCATAGGCCTGGATGACCGAGGCCAGGACCGTCTGCTCGATGTCGCGCAAATTTTCCCGCCCGGCCAGGATGTTGGCTTCCGCCGCCGTGATTCCGTGGCCGATACGACCGCCCGACCACAGGGACTGCGACAGGCCGATGGTGGCCCCGCCGCCCTCGATCTCGCTGACGCCGCCGCCGGTGAACGGCGGCGTGCCGACGACGGGGGAATCGCTGCGCGTGTAGCTGGCGCTCAAAGTCACATCCAGCGTCGGCCGCAGGCCGGATCGCGCCTGCACGATCGATTCGTCCAGCGCCCGTTGGTTGGCGCGTTGGGCCAGAAGCGTCGGATTGGTCTGGTAAGCGAGGGCGATGGCCTGCTGCAGGGTATCGGCCCATGCGGGGGCGCTGATACCGCCGATGACGGCGATGACGGCGACCGAGGCGAGCGCACGCGAACGATTCAGCATATCTGTTCCTGCCTGGCGCCGGGATTCACGCCCTTGGTATCCCATAGGCTGATGCGCAAAGCTTATGCGCCGCGCCAGTTAAGTTTTTTTCACGCGCCGGGGTCCGGCGTCCGATTTCCGCCGTTCAGAGCGCGAAAGTAGGTTCCGTTGCCAGTTCCGCAAGGACCGGCGGAGCCGCATTGAACAACTCGCGCCGCGACAAGCCCTGCTCGCCCCGGACGTACAAAACGGCCTTGCCGACCGGCCCGGAGCGTTCGACCACCGCCAGCCGTCCGCCGACCTTGAGCGCTGCCAACCAGGCGTGGGGGCGGGCCGGAACCGCAGCTTCGGAAATCATGACGTCATAGCCCTCGCCGATGGGGGCAGTCAGCGTCGCCACGACCATATCCACGCCTTCGTCGGCCAAGGCCGCGCCCGTCACCGCGAACACGGCACCGTCGGCCTCCTGGGCGGTCACGGTCAGCCCCATTCGCGCCAGCACGGCAGCGGCATAGGGCCCGGCCATGGCCAGGGCGGTCTCGCCTTGGCGGGCCTCCAGCGCCATCAGCAGCTTGGACAGGTCGCGCGCCATCATCAGCTTGCGGTCGCCCGCGATCCCCGGCTCGATCTCGGCATAGGCGGACCAGGCGCGGTCCTCCGGCAGGAAGCGCTCGCGCTCCACCTCGAGCAGCGCCGCCTGCAGGGTGCGGTCGGTGACGTCGTTCACGCGGACCTGGCTGTCGACCATGACCTTGCGGGCGGCGGCGAAATCCATGGGATGGCTTTCCTGTTCGCAGACAGGGGTCTGCTGAAATCTGGCGCGCTTATAGGTCTGTGCGTTGCGGGCGACAATCCGATCTGATAGCGAACGCCCCTCGCGATGGCGCGGTCGTTCCCAACGGCCCAGGGCCTGATGGCGGAGTGGTTACGCAGAGGACTGCAAATCCTTGCACCCGGGTTCGATTCCCGGTCAGGCCTCCATCGCGATTTCAAGACGTTGCAGCAATTTCAGGCGGCTTTGGCCGGGCTCACTTTGACGTTTTTGCGAGCCACTTTGACAAAAACGTTCTTCAACCGTTCTTGAGTTCGCGGTCTGCGACGCGACGAGCAGTCGCTTCAGCGACCTTGGAACGGTCCGTGTAGCTGTCGAGCATGCTGAGATCGCGCAGTGAGTGCCCTGTGCAAACCGCGACTTCGAGCGTCGTCCAACCCTCCGCGAGCCGACGCGTCACAAACGTTCCCCTCAGATCGTGAAACGTCACTCCGACGATACCAGCTTTTTTGCAGGCATCCCGCCAAGCCGCCCGAAACCCGTTGCCCTTGGGATCCCAAGGAAGGCCGTCGGCTCGCGTAAGAATCGTGGTGGCGCGGCCCCGAGGCGCGTTCTCCAGACAGGCTTTCAACGCTCGGCTGACTGGAATGGCGACCGGCTGGCGCGTCTTGCTTTGCCGCAGTTCAATCACATCGTGTTTGAGGCTTGACCACGGGAGCGCCAGAAGATCGCCCTGTCGCTGACCGGTCTCAATCGCGAGCACGAGAGCACGAGCAAGGGGTTCTGGGGCAGATTGCAGAAAAGCACCGACCTGGTCCCCCGACC
>JBBQTX010000182.1:0-4634 GCA_038234475.1 Caulobacterales bacterium
ACCTCGGCTTCTGGGTGCTGAACGACATCATCTGGCGCAAGACCAATCCGATGCCGAACTTCAAGGGCACGCGCTTCACCAATGCCCACGAAACCCTGATCTGGGCGGCGCGGTCGCGCGAGCAGAAGCGCTACACCTTCAACTACGATGCGCTGAAGGCCTTCAACGAGGACGTCCAGATGCGGTCCGACTGGACCTTGGCCTTGTGCACCGGGGAGGAGCGGATCAAGGACGCGGACGGCAAGAAGGCGCATCCGACGCAAAAGCCCGAAGGCCTGCTGCATCGGGTGCTGCTGGCGGCGACGCGCCCCGGAGACGTGGTGCTGGACCCCTTCTTCGGCACCGGCACCACCGGGGCGGCGGCCAAACGTCTGGGCCGCCACTACATCGGCATCGAGCGCGACGAGACCTATGCCAGGGTGGCCGAGAAGCGGATCAAGGCCGTGATCCCGGCCTCGCCCGAGGACCTGGTCGTCATGGGTTCGAAGCGGGCCGAGGTGAAGGTGCCGTTCGGGGCGCTGGTCGAGGCCGGCCTGCTGGCACCGGGCGACAAGCTGTACTGCCCCAAGGGCGACCGCGAGGCGCGGGTCCGGGCCGACGGCTCGCTGGTGGCCGGCGAGCTCAGCGGGTCGATCCACAAGATGGGGGCCCTGTTCGAGAACGCGCCCGCCTGTAACGGCTGGACCTACTGGCGATTCAAGACGGATCAGGGACTCAGGTCGATCGACACCCTGCGGGCCGAGGTCCGCGCCGGGATGCAGTGACCGGACGCGGACCCGGGTCGTCCGCGCACCCCGGTTCGCACAGGAACGACCCCGGTTTCGGGGAACTTCGCATTTGCGAGATGGTTGAATAACCGCCGCCCGTGTCGGGGGCGCTCGGGAGCATGCGCCATGAAGATCGCCCAGGTCACGCCGCTGTACGAAGCCGTGCCGCCCAGGCTCTACGGCGGCACCGAGCGGGTCGTCGCCCATCTGACCGACGCCCTGGTCGATCTGGGTCACGACGTGACCCTGTTCGCCTCGGCCGATGCCGAGACCCGGGCGCGGCTGGTACCCGTTCGCGATCAGGCGATCCGGCTCGATCCGGCCCCGCTCAAGTCCGATCTGGCCGCGCATATGGTCATGCTGGCCGAGGTGCTGACGCGCGCCGACGACTTCGACGTGATCCATTTCCACACCGACATGATCCAGTTCCCGATGTTCGAACGCTATGCCGACCGGACGCTGACGACGCTGCACGGGCGTCTGGATATGAAGGACATTCCGGGCGTCTACGCGCGCTGGCCGCAGTTCGGGCTGGTGTCGATCTCGGACGACCAGCGCCGTCCCCTGCCTTCCGCCAACTGGAAGGCGACGGTGCACCACGGGATGCCCGGCGACCTTTATCACTTCACGCCGAAGTCCGACGGCTATCTGGCCTTTCTGGGCCGGATCTCGCCCGAGAAACGCCCCGACCGCGCCATCGACATCGCCACCCGGCTGAACAAGCCGCTGAAGATCGCCGCCAAGGTGGACGCCGCAGACAAGACCTATTGGGAAACGGTCATCAAGCCGATGATCGATGCCAATCCGCTGATCGAATTCGTCGGCGAGATCGGCGACCACCAGAAATCCGCCTTCCTCGGCGGGGCCGAGGCGCTGCTGTTCCCGATCGACTGGCCCGAGCCGTTCGGCCTGGTGATGATCGATGCCATGGCCTGCGGTACGCCGGTCGTGGCCTTTCGCTGCGGCTCGACGCCCGAGGTCATCGAGGACGGCGAAACCGGCTTTCTGGTCGACACGCTCGAACAGGCAGTGGCGGCGGCGGGACGCGCCCATCTGCTGGACCGGGCGGCCATCCGCGCGCATTTCGACCTGCGCTTCTCGTCCACCGCCATGGCCCGGCGCTATCTGGACGTCTACGGCGACCTGCTGGCCAAACGCCCGTTCGCCGAAGCGCCGCTCGCGGATGTCGTGACGCCGCTTCGTCCGCTCGAGGACCGCATATTCGCGTCCCACGGCCGATCGGGCGTATGAACGTCACACGCCCGCCACGCGTTCGCACCTGCGAGCCCGTCTGACGCGCCCGACCAACCCGGACCCCTTCATGGACGACGCCTATTCGGTTCAGACCGCCGCCGCCGACACCAGCGAGGCCGACGGGCTGGAGCGGCTGATGGCGCTTAAGGATGGCGACACCTTTCTGGTGACTGACGCCTGGGGCGACATGAAGGGCGGAGCGGAAGGCCTGTTCGACCACGACACCCGGCTGTTGTCGCGGTTCCAGATGACGGTCGGGCTGGCGCGGCCGTCGCGGCTGAGTTCCGGCGTGGGACAGGACAATGTCTTCTTCACCTGCCATTCGACCAACCGGCCCCTGCCGCCGATGGGTGGCCGTTCGGCGCCGGCCGGGGTGCTGCATATCGAGCGACGGCGCTTTGTCCGGGACCGGCGGATGTTCGAGCGCATCCGCATGGTCAACCATGGTGTCGAGGACGTTCTGCTGCCGCTGGCCTTCGAATTCGCGGCCGATTTCGCCGACATCTTCCAGGTTCGGGGCACGCCGCGGACCAAGGTCGGCGCCTCCGAGGCACCGACCCACGACGGGCGGCGCGTGACCTTCCGCTATCGCGGCCTCGATGCGGTCGAACGGACCAGCTGCCTGGCCTTTTCGGAGCCCCCGGCGCGGCTGACGGCGTCGCGGGCCGAGTTCATGTTCAGCCTGCCCAAGCACCGGCGCATGGACCTCTATATCGAATGCGGAGCCGGGGCCTGTGCGTCGCCGGACGAGGCCCGGTTCCGGATCAATGCCGTGCAGGCGCGTCTGGCCATGCGGGCGCGACGGCGGCGCGGGGCGTCCCTGCGCGGCCCCCGCAGCCCGCGCTTCAACGACTGGCTGGACCAGTCGCGCGCCGACGTGGCCCTGCTGACCACCGACCTGCCGACCGGTCCCTATCCCTATGCGGGCGTGCCGTGGTTCTCGACGCCGTTCGGGCGCGACGGGATCATCACCGCCTGGCAGATGCTCTGGCTGGATGCGTCGCTCGCCAAGGGGGTGCTGACCTATCTGGCCCTGCGGCAGGCGACCGAATTCTCGGCCTTCCAGGACTCGGCACCCGGCAAGATCATGCACGAGACCCGCGGCGGCGAGATGAGCGCCTTGGGCGAGGTGCCGTTCGGCCTCTACTACGGCGGGGTCGACACAACCTGTCTTTTCGTGGCCCTGGCGGGAGCCTATGCCCGCCGGACCGGAGACCTCGCGACGATCCGCGCCCTATGGCCCAATCTGATCGCGGCGGTCGGCTGGATGAGGGACCACGGCGACGTCACCGGCGACGGCCTGATCCGCTATCAGCGAGGGGCCGACACGGGCCTGTCGAACCAGGGCTGGAAGGACTCGGAGGATTCGATCTTCCACACCGATGGCCGCTTCCCCAAGGGGCCGATCGCCCTGCTGGAAGTGCAGGGCTATGCCTATGCCGCCTGGGAGGCGATGGCGGATCTGGCGGCCCTGACCGGCGACGACCGGCAGGGGGAATGGGCCGGGCGCGCCGAGGCGGTGCGAACCCAGGTCGAGGACCGGTTCTGGATGGAGGACGAGGGCTTCTACGCCATCGCTCTGGACGGCGACGGCGAGCAATGCCGGTCCATCGGCTCGAACGCCGGCCATCTTCTGTTCACCGGCCTGCCGTCGCCGGAGCGGGCGAAGCGGGTGACGAAACGGCTGCTGGGGTCCGCGTTCCGCTCGGGGTGGGGCCTGCGGACCCTGGCCACCGGTCAGGCCCGGTTCAATCCGATGAGCTATCACAACGGCTCGGTCTGGCCCCACGACACGGCCATGGCGGCGGCGGGGATGGCCCGCTACGGCGAGCGGCGGGCCGTGGCCCTGCTGCTGGGCGAGATCTACGCCTCGGCGACCCATTTCCACCTGCGCCTGCCCGAGCTGTTTTGCGGCTTCGAACGTCAGCCGGGTGAGCCACCGATCGCCTATCCGGTCGCCTGCCTGCCCCAGGCCTGGGCGGCGGGATCGGTGTTCCTGATGCTGCAGTCGGCACTGGGGATCAGTATCGACGCGGTGAAAGGGGTGGTCGAGATCGAGGATCCGGTCCTGCCGGCCGGGATCGACCGGCTGAACGTGAGCAATCTGCAGGTCGGAGACGGCGTGGTGGACCTGTCTTTCCAGCAGTTGGGCAACCACACGGTTGTCGTTCCGAAGCGGCGCGAGGGACCGGTTTCAGTGCGGACGGTCAGCTAGGCCAGCCCGCGCTCCAGCGCCTTGCGGAAGACGGTCGGCAGGGAGCGCAGCGCCTCGACCGGATCGGTCCAGAGGAAGTCGCCCCGGCCCTCTGCGGTCCGCACGGACAGGGTCAGCGAGAAATGGGTGAAGACGTGCTCGACCGCGCCCGCGTCGCGCCAAACGGCGGCGACCGGCGGCGAGGCGGCGGGCGCGTCCACCGACCAGTCGGAGGTCGGCAGTCCGGTCATCCCTCCCAGCAAGCCCTTGTCTGGCCGTCGCACCAGAGCCACCCGCCCGGCTGCGTCGCGCAGGATCCAGGCCGTTCCGGTTCGATGCGGTCGCTCGGCCTTTTTCGTCTTCAGCGGATAGCGTTCCGGCGCGCCGGACTGGAAGCCCGCGCACCATCGGGTCAACGG
>JBBQTX010000183.1:0-4631 GCA_038234475.1 Caulobacterales bacterium
AGCCGTTTCAGCCCCTGCTCCTTGTGCAGCCGCTGGACGCCCTTGATGGTCAGGCCTTCATAATGCAGCAGCCGCTTCACCGCCTTCAGCAGCACGATGTCCTGCGGCCGGTAGAAGCGGCGGCCGCCGGCCCGTTTCAGCGGGGTCAGGAAGACGAATTTGGTCTCCCAGAAGCGCAGCACGTGCTGGGGCGCGCCGATCTCGTCGGAGGCTTCGGAAATGGTGCGAAAGGCGTTCGGGCTCTTGGCCACGGCGTCAGGCGGTCACGGCGGCGTCGTGAACCCGGCCCTTCATGATCTGCGAGGCGCGGAAGCTGATGACCCGGCGCGGATGGATCGCCGCCGGCTCGCCGGTCTTGGGATTGCGGCCCATGCGGGCGCGCTTGTCGCGAACCTGAAAGACTCCGAAACCGGACAATTTCACCGTCTCGCCGCGCTCCAGCGATTCGATGATCAGCTCGAGGGTTCGCTCCACCATGGCCGAGCATTCCTGTCGGGACAGGCCCACTTCCTCATGCACCGCTTCACAAAGGTCCGCACGCGTCAGGGTCTGGTGTTCGGGCAATGGTCCGCTCCCCTCCAAAGGTCGGTCCCGGACATAAAAGGGCAAGCGTCGTCAAATGGAAAGGCGGAAATGCTCTCTACAGGCGAAACGCGCATGCGCCCCAGGTCAGACCGCCGCCCATCGCCTCCAGCAAGACCAGATCGCCGCGCTTGATCCGCCCGTCGCGAATGGCCGCGTCCAGCGCCAGCGGGATGGAGGCGGCGGAGGTGTTGGCGTGCATGGCCACGGTCGAGATGACCTTGTTCTCGTCCAGCCCCAGCCGGTCGCCAACGCCCTTGATGATACGCTGGTTGGCCTGGTGAGGCACGAACCAGTCGACGTCCGCCACCTCGATGCCCGAGGCGATGCAGGCCGCAGTGATGGCCTCGGCGATATTGACGACCGCGTGGCGGAAAACCTGGTTGCCCGCCATCCGCAGGTGGCCGACCGTGCCCGTGGTCGCCGGCCCGCCGTCGACATACAGCAGATCGGTCTTGGTCCCGTCACAGCGCAGGGCGAACCCCAGCAGGCCCTGATCGACCTTGGTCCCCTGCCCCTGGCGCGCTTCGACCACCACGGCGCCGGCGCCGGCGCCGAACAGGACGCGGGTCGAGCGGTCGGTCCAGTCCATCAGCCGGGTCATTTCCTCGGCGCCGATGACCAGGGCGCATTTGGCAACCCCCCGGGCCACGAAGCCGTCGGCGATGCTCAGCGCATAGACGAAGCCGGAACAGACCGCCTGGACGTCAAACGCGATGCAGACCGGCGCACCCAGCTTGCGCTGCACGATCGAGGCGACGGACGGAAAGGTCATGTCAGGCGTGGTAGTGGCGACGATGATCAGGTCGATGTCGGCGGCGGTCCGGCCGGCATCTTGCAGGGCCTGCTTCGCCGCCTCCGTCGCCAGATCGCTGGTCGGCTGATCGTCTCGCGCCTTGTGGCGCTGGCGGATGCCGGTACGTTCGACGATCCATTCGTCGGAGGTGTCGACGAACTGGGCCAGATCGGCATTGGTCACGACCTGTTCCGGCAAATAGGAGCCGACGCCGGTCACCGCGCTGCGGACTACGCTCACTGGGAGGCCTCCATCGCCGTGTCCACGGCGGACGCGGGCGGTTGTTCCATGACGGCGTTCAGCCGATTGAAGCTTTCTCTGACCCGGGTGAGGTAGTCGCTGCGGCCCAGATCGACGGCGATGCGGATGGCATTGCCGTAACCCTTGGCGTCGGCGCCGCCGTGGCTCTTGACCACGATGCCGTTCAGACCGAGCAGCGGGCCGCCGTTGATGGCGCTGGGGTCGATGCGCTGTCGCATCCGCCGCAGCGCCGGCAGGGCCAGCAGGGCTCCGGCCTGGGCCATGACGCCCGAAGTCAGGGCCTCCTTCATCAGGGCCGAGATGAAGCGGGCCACGCCCTCGGCGGTCTTCAGGGCGATGTTGCCGGTGAAACCGTCGGTCACCACCACATCCACCGTGCCCTTGGCGATGTCGTCGCCCTCGACGAACCCCCTGTAGTCCAGACCCAGGCCCTCGCCGTCCTCGCGCAGGATGCGGTTGGCCTCGCGGACCTCGTCGTGGCCCTTCATGTCTTCGGAGCCGACGTTGAGAATGCCGATGGTCGGCCGGCCGCCGCCGCTGTGCACGGCGGCGTGGAAGGCCTCGCCCATGATGGCGAACTCGACCAGCTGCTCGGCGTCGCTTTCGACATTGGCGCCGACATCCAGAACCGCCGTAATCCCCGTCAGCGTCGGCCAGCTGGCCACGATCGCCGGTCGCTCGAGCCCATGGGCCGACATGCGCAGGATCAGTTTGGAGATGGCCATCAGGGCACCGGTATTGCCCGCCGAAACGACCGCGCCGGCCTGGCCAAGCTTCACCGCCTCGATGGCGTTCCACAGGCTGGAGCCCTTGCCGCGCCGCATGGCCTGGGCCGGCTTTTCGTCCATGGCCACGACCTTGTCGGTATGGCGGACCTCGCACAGGTCGTCGCCCAGCGCATGTCTGGTCATCTCGGCGCGGATCGCGGCTTCGTCGCCGTGCAGCAGAAAGCGGACGCCTTCGCCGCCGTGGCGCTTGCGGTAGTCGCGTATGCCGGCGACGACAACCGGGGGACCGTGGTCTCCGCCCATGGCGTCGAGCGAAATCAGAATGGGGGATGACAAGCCGTTTCGACTCCGTCGCGCCGTCAGCCCGGCGCTTGTCAGTGAGGCGACGATAGCGCCGCATCGGGGGGATGCAACCACGTCGCCCTGACGTCAACCTTCGTCGGAGGGCCGAAGTTGCTTCAGGACCGCGAAGGGTGAGATTTCAGCGGGTTCCGGCGGCTGGACGAACTCGGCCCCGGGCTTGCGCGGGAACGGATCCAGCCGAAGCGCCAGCTGCTCGACCACATACTGGCCCAGGTCGATCTGCCCCTCCTCGATCAAGTCCGGCGATTCGTCGTCCAGGGTGATGACGATCTCGTCCGACTCGGGGTCGACCGCCTCGGCCAGATTGACGACGAAGGGTGCGTCGATCTCGAGCGGCAACGGCTCCAGCGTAATGCCGCAGGTCTGGGCCAGGCTGGCGCGCACTCGGCCGGTCAGACGCCAGCCGCCCGGCGACGGGGCCAGTTGAACCTCGGCGACAAAGGCGTCCAGCGACGCAAGGTCCAGCGCCCGGACGATCCGCCCGCGCGCTGCGGCATCCGGTTCCAGCGTCCGCTTCACGCCGCCGCCGATCTGATGCAGCCGGACCGGATCGCTGTAGGGCAGGCTGGAACCGGTCATGCGCCGATCTCCGCCCAGTCCGGCGCAGTCACAACCGTGGCGAAATCCTGCGCCGCCAGACGGGCACGGCTGGCCAGGGCGTAGGTGGCAAGTGCCATGCCGGTCGCCGGATCGTCGCTCTCGAAGACGTTGCGCGCCAGCGCGCCGGCCAGCGTCGCGGCGTCCCCATCGCGGAGCGGCGGCTCATAGGCGTTCATCCGCCCGTAAAGGGCCTCGCCCAGTTTGCGCATCTTCTTGCCGACCGAAATGTCGCCCACACCCAGTTCGCGCAGCGCATGGTCCAGCGCAGAGACATAGGTGTCGAACAGGGACTGTCCGGCGTCGGCGCCGGGCCCGCCCTCGTCGCGCAGCCGCAAGACCAGCAGCAGGACATGCAGGGTGTAGAGCTCGAAGCGGGCGTCGATCCGGTCGGGAACCCCCAGCCCGGCATAGAAGGCCGGCTCGCGCGCCTGTCGGACCGCCAGTTCATACAGGGCCTCGCCGACACGCGGACGGGAACGGGTTCGGAACAGATTCTGAAGCATGATCATACGGCCCCTTTTCCGCCGCGCCGTTGAACTAAGGCTCGGGTCCGGTTAGGTCAAAGACCTTGTTCTGTCGCAGGCACCGCACATGCTCCGTTCCAAGCTCTTTCTCGTCGTCATCTCGGCCGCAGCCCTGACCGCAGCCTGCGCACCGGTGGTCGGTCAGAACGGCTTCCAGGCCATCGACACCAAGCCCGCCGACATCGTCGCCGGCACGGATACCAAACAGACCGTGCTGGCCCGGCTGGGGTCGCCGTCGACCACCTCGACCTTCGAGAGCGACAACGTCTGGTACTACATCAGCCAGGTGACAGAGAAATACACCTACAACCGCGCCGAGGTGACCCAGCGCAATGTGACCGAGATCACGTTCAACGACGCCGGCCAGGTCGCTGAAGTTCGGACGCTCGGCCTCGAGGACGGCCAGCAGCACGCGATGAACGGTCGGGAAACCCCGACCCGCGGCCGCCAGCTGACCATCCTTGAGCAGCTGCTCGGCAACGTCGGCCGCGGCCAGCTGCCGCGGACCGAAGCGGACCTGCCCGGTCAGCAGCGCCGCGAATAGTCGCTTCGGCCCTCCCCCGAATCAGGAACGCCCCGGAGATTGCTCTCCGGGGCGTCTTGGTTTCTGGATCACCGCGTCCCGTGGTCAGGCCACGGTCCGCCGGTGGTGCAGGATCAGCCGACGTTGCCGCTGGCCAGCACCGCCAACAGCAGCAGGGCAACGATGTTGGTGATCTTGATCATCGGGTTCACCGCCGGGCCGGAGGTGTCCTTGTAGGGATCGCCGACGGTATC
>JBBQTX010000184.1:0-4596 GCA_038234475.1 Caulobacterales bacterium
ACCTGTTCTGTAACCGTGCGAGGGGCGTCGCATGCGCTTGGCGAGACGAGGCTTTATTCTGGGCGGCGCGGCGATCCTGTCGGGCTGCGCCACTGCGGGTGCCGCGCAGCCGACGGGATTCCGTCCGCTGGCTGGCCAGACACCCCAGGTCGCCGCCGCCCCGGCCTCGCCCCTCATCCAGACCGTCCAGGTCGCCCCGCCGCCGCTCGACCCGCGCGGCGTGGTTCGCAAGGAGCTGATGGACCGCGCCATGGCCGCGCTGGACATCCACCACCGCCGGGTGCCGCTCCGCGACCGCATGTATCTGGTCGATTTCAAGAAATTCTCGGGCGAGGAGCGCCTCTACGAGGTCGATCTGGTCGGCGGCAGTGTCACCGCCCTGCGCACCAGCCACGGTCGCGGCTCCGACCCGGCGCACTCGGGCTTCGCCAGAGACTTCTCCAATACGCCCGAGAGTTACATGTCCTCGGTCGGCGCCTTCGCCACCGCCGGGGCCAATCACGGTGCCCAACAGGGCCCGAACGTGCTGCTGGACGGGCTGGAGTACAGCAACGACCTCGCCCGGGAACGGGCCATCATCGTCCACGGCGCCGACTATGCCGACCCGGACTTCCTCGCCCGCGAGGGCAAGCTGGGCCGTTCCTACGGCTGTTTCTCGGTCGCCCACGCCGACCTGCCCGCCCTGCGCGAACGCATGGGCGAAGGTCGGCTGCTGTTCGCCTGGGCCTGAGGCCGGCCTATTTCAGCACGGCCAGCAGGACGGCCACCCAGTGCACCGCCGCCGCCACCACCACATGGCCGTGCCAGATCGCCCGGCGGTAGCGTATCGCCTTGTTGGCGTAGAAGATCACCCCGACCGAATACAGCATGCCGCCGACCGCCATCAGGATCAGCGGCGCGAGGCCCAGGCTCTGCATGATCGGCTGGACGGCGATGACCATCAGCCAGCCCAGCGCCAGATAGACCAGGATCCAGAACCCCTTCCCAAGCCCCGGGAGCAACAGTTTGGCCACAGCCGCCAGTATCGCCATGGCCCAGACCGCCGACGTCATCCCCCAGGCCCAGGCCCCGGTCAGATGCTGGGTCGTGAACGGGGTGTACGAGCCCGCGATCATGACGAAGATGCCCGCGTGGTCGAACCGCCGCAGCAGCGGCTGGAACCTCGGCGCGGCGAAATTATAGGCCGTCGAAAGCCCCAGCATGGTCAGCAGCCCGACCGCATAGATCGCGGCGGCCGTCAGGCTTCCGACATCGCCGAATCCGATCGCCAGCCCCAGCAGCATCCCGCCCCCGACCAGCGCCAGCGCCAGCCCGGTCAGATGCACGATCAGATCGGCCAGCCGCTCCGCGCGGTCGCGGTAATGGCTCGGCGGCTCGGGCGGCAGGGTGTCGGTCACGGCGGCGCATTTTTCCGGTTTTTCGCCCGCGCCCGTGCGCTGGTCGGAGTGCGATGTCCGATACATGGCAAGGGGCGGGATGTCGTGATGCTCCGGAAAAAAACGTCTCGTCCTCGAAAGCGGCTTCGTCGGAGGATGTGACGAACCGCGCAAATGCCTGCAGATGCCTGGATCCGCGATAGTTCGACGGTAATTCCGACAGGGTATCGACGAACGGGCCTGCCGACGGGTAGGGAATACTTGGCCGACAACTGCCGCGCGCAAGGATCTTCATGACCGACACTGTCCAGACCGGCCCTGAAGGCCCCACGCCCCCTCCTGAAAAGCGCAACGGCTTCACCCGCTTCCTTGACGGCGTCGAGTGGCTCGGGAATCTACTTCCCCATCCGGTGACCCTGTTCGCACTGCTGGCGGTCGCCATGGTCCTGCTCTCGGGCCTGTTCGCCTGGATGGGCGTGGCCGTCGATGACCCGCGCCCGCTGGGGTCCGCCGCGCGGTCCGACACCGGCATGATCGAGGCCGTGAGCCTGATGAACGGTGACGGCGTGCGCCGCATCTTCACCGGGCTGGTCGGGAATTTCACCAGTTTCGCGCCACTGGGCGTGGTGCTGGTGTCGATGCTGGGCATCGGCGTGGCGGAACGCTCCGGCCTGCTCTCAGCGACCGTCAGGGCGCTGGTGCTCGGGGCCTCGCCGCGGATCGTCACCGTCGCCATCGTCTTCGCCGGGGTGATTTCCAACACCGCCGGCGAGGTCGGCTATGTCGTGCTCATCCCGCTGGCCGGGGCGGTCTATTATTCGCTGGGCCGGCATCCGCTGGCCGGCATGGCGGCGGCCTTCGCCGGGGTCTCGGGCGGCTATTCCGCCAATCTGCTGATCGGCTCGATCGACCCCTTGCTGGCCGGCATCACCGAGGAAGCGGCCCAGCTGATCGATCCGGCCTATATGGTCACCGCGACCGCCAGCTATTATTTCATGGCCGTCTCGACCTTCCTGGTCACGGCCATCGGCTCGCTGGTCAGCCTCTATATCGTCGAGCCAAAGCTCGGTGCCTATGACGCCTCCCGCGCCGACCCGACCGTTCTCAGGGCTGACGGGGCTGCCCCCCTCTCCGGCCAGGAGCGCAAGGGCCTGTGGGTCGCCGGCCTGGCGGTCCTCGCCGTGTTCGGCCTGATGGCCCTGACGCTGTTGCCGGAATGGGGGGTGCTGCGCGACCCCGAGACCGGCGACCAGTTGCGCTCGCCCTTCTTCACCGGTTTCGCGGTCTGGATCCTGCTGTTCTTCCTGATCGTCGGCAGCGCCTATGGCCGGGTCGTGGGCTCGGTTCGCAATGACCGCGACGTCATCGACGGCATGGCCTCCGGCCTGTCGACCCTGGGCCTCTATCTGGTCATCGTCTTCTTCGCCGCCCAGTTCGTCGCCATCTTCAACTGGACCAATCTCGGGGCCATCACGGCCGTCAACGGGGCGGTCTTCCTGCAGGAAACCGGCCTGACCGGACCGGGCGTCTTCGTCATCTTCATCGCCATCTGCGCCCTGGTGAACCTGATGATCGGCTCGGCCTCGGCCCAGTGGGCCCTGACCGCGCCGGTGTTCGTCCCGATGCTGATGTTGATCGGCTATTCGCCCGAGGTGATCCAGACGGCCTACCGGATCGGCGATTCCACGACCAATATCATCACCCCGATGATGAGCTATTTCGGCCTGATCCTCGCCTGGGCCACCCGCTACGACAAGAAGATCGGCATCGGCACCCTGATCGCGATGATGCTGCCCTATTCGATCTTCTTCACCATCGCCTGGACCGCCCTGTTCTTCCTGTGGGTCTTCGGCTTCGGCCTGCCGGTCGGACCGGGCTCGCCGACCTATTACACGCCCGGCTGAGTCAGGGGATCAGGCCCCGGCGTCACGCTCCAGCGCCCGCCAGCCGATGTCGGTGCGGTGGAAGCCGCCCGGCCAGTCGATCCGGCGCACCACCGCATAGGCCCGTTCGCGCGCCTCGGCGATGTCCCTGCCGCGCGCGCAGACGTTCAGCACCCGCCCGCCCGCCGCCGCCAGCTGGCGGTCCGCGCGCCGTCGCGTGCCGGCGTGAAACACCTGCACATACGGCCCGAAATCCTGCTCGGCCCCGCGGATGATCGAGCCCGCGAGCGGACTGTCGGGATAGCCCGAGGCCGCCAGCACCACGCAGATCACCGTGTCCGGGCTGAACTCCGGCACCGGCGCCCGCGTCAGGTCGCCCCGCGCGCACGCCAGCAGCAGGGGCACGATGTCCCCGTCCAGCCGCATCATCAGCACCTGGCATTCCGGATCGCCGAAACGGGCGTTGAACTCCACCACCTTGGGCCCGTCGTCGGTCGCCATCAGCCCGGCGTACAGCACGCCGCGGTAGGGGGCCCCCTCGGCCGCCATGGCCCGGATCACCGGCTGCACGATCCGGTTGTCGGCCTCCTCGACCAGTTCCGGCGTGAACACGGGGGCCGGAGAATAACTGCCCATCCCCCCCGTGTTCGGCCCCAGGTCGCCGTCATAGGCCCGCTTGTGATCCTGCGCCCCGCCCAGCAGCACGGCCCGCTGGCCGTCGCAGACCGCGAACAGCGACCCCTCCTCGCCGGCCATGAATTCCTCGATCACCACGCGGGCCCCGGCGGGGCCGAACCGCCCGCCCAGCATCCGCTCGATCTCGGCCTCGGCGTCGCGCTTGTTGGGGCTGATGGCCACGCCCTTGCCCGCCGCCAGACCGTCGGCCTTGATCACATAGGGCGGCTTGAACACCGACAGCGCCTGCCGCGCCTCGTGCAGCCGCTCATAGACGCCATAGCCGGCGGTCGGGATGTCGTGCCGTTCCATGAAGGCCTTGGAAAAGGCCTTGGAGGTTTCCAGCTGCGCCGCCCTGGCCGTCGGCCCGAAACACGGAACACCCGCCGCGATCAGCCGGTCGGCCAGCCCGGCCTCCAGCGCCGTCTCCGGCCCCACCACCACCAGTTCGGCCCGCATCTCGCGCGCCAGCGCCGCCAGCCCGTCGGCGTCCGTCACCTTCATCGGCCGCAGCTCGCCCAGCTTCTCCATGCCCGGATTGCCCGGCGCGATGACCAGCCTGCGCACCAGCGGCGACTGCGCGATCTTCCACGCCAGGGCGTGTTCGCGGCCGCCTGATCCCACCAGCAGGATATTCATGCCCGCGCAATGACCGGACGGGC
>JBBQTX010000185.1:0-4579 GCA_038234475.1 Caulobacterales bacterium
CGAGGCTACCGACATCCTGATGAAGGCGCTCGGCATGGGCAAGGGCGACGCCGCCTTTTTTGCCGCAGGAGACCCCGCCGTCTTCTACAAATTCGCCGGTTCGGCCCGCACCAAACTGGGCCAGGACCTGAACCTGATCTCCGACGCGGAATTCCGTTTTTGCTGGATCGTCGACTTCCCGATGTTCGAATGGTCCGACGAAGAGAAGAAGGTCGATTTCAGCCACAACCCCTTCTCGATGCCGCAGGGCGAGATGGAGGCTCTGCAGACGCAGGACGCGCTCGATATCCTCGCCTATCAGTACGACATCGTCTGCAACGGCTTTGAGCTGTGCTCGGGCGCGATCCGGAACCACAAGGCCGATATCATGCTCAAGGCCTTCGAGATCGCCGGCTACGACGCCTCGGTGGTGGAGGACCAGTTCGGTGGCATGCTGAACGCCTTCCGCTACGGCGCGCCGCCGCACGGCGGTCTGGCCCCCGGCATCGACCGCATCGTGATGCTGCTGGCCAACCAGACGGCTATCCGCGAGGTCATCGCCTTCCCGCTGAACCAGCAGGGACAGGATCTGCTGATGAGTGCCCCGGCCGAGGCTCAGGAGCGTCAGTACAAGGAACTGCACATCCGTGCGTCCCTGCCGCTGAAGGTCTGATCTGACCCGGCCTAGTGGTGGTCGCTGCTGGCCACGACCAGGTTGCGCACGCGGGGCGGAGCGGGAGCCACCGGCGGTGCGGGCGGTGCAGGCGGGGCCATGCGCAGGCTGAGAACACTGCGGCAGGTCCGCGCGGTCAGGCCTCGAGGCAGGCGGGTGGCGGCGTCACCGCAGGCGCGGCCGATCTGATCCTGGTTCAGGCCCCGGACACCGGACAGGTCGGCGCCGCGAATATCGCTGCGGCTCATCTCCGCGCCCCGGAAGTCGGCGCCGGCGAAATTGCCGCCGGTCAGGCGCGCGCCGTTCAGCGAGGCCTGCCGGAACGAGGCCGAACGGAAGTCGCCGTTCGACAGATTGGACATGGCGATCTCAGCGTTGCTGAAGTTGGCGGAGCGGGCGTTGACGTTAGCCAGGGTCGTCGCGTTCATTTCCGCGCCGGACAGATCGGCACCGGTCAGCAACGCTCCGGTCAAATTGGCCCCGGTCAGTTCGGCGCCGCTCAGATTGGCACCGGCCAGCCGCACCCGCACCAGGGTCGCCCCCATGGCCTCCACGCCGGACAGGTCGGCGCCGGCGAAACTGGCTCCGGTGAAGTTGGCACCGGTCATTTCGGCGCCCGACAGGTCCGCGCGGCTGAAGTCGCTTCCGGAGAAGTTCGAACCCACAAGGCCTGCACCGCGCAGATTGGCCCCGACGAGCGTGGCGTTGGTGAACACCGCACCGTTGAACGCTGCACCCGTCAGGTCGCGCCCCGACAGTTCGCAACGATTGCAGGACCCACCCAGCGAGACCATCCGCGCGACATCGCGGTCCTGAAACTGAAACTGTATGTCGGCGGCAGCGGGTGCGGCGGCCGCGAACACGGCCACGGCGGCACCGAACGCGAGACCGGCGGTCGAAAGGCAACGGGGAAGGGGCGAAGCGAACTGTTTCACACCAGGGTCATGACCCGAAACCCAGGCAAACCCTACTTAAATCGCCGTAAGGTGCGGGGCGAAAGCCTGTCACGTCAGCAACGGGGAATCGACAGGCCGGCGGGCAGCGAGGTCGCCTCATCGCCGCACGCCCGGTCGAGGCGACCCTGCGACAGGCCCGTCGCTCGCCGCAGCGAAGCGCCGGAGAAATTGACCCCCGTCAACGTCGCGCCCGAGAAGCTCGCGCCGTCCAGGTTCGCCCCGACGAAGCTGGCGTTGGTCAGATTGGCCCCGGAGAAGTTCGAACTGGAGAACACCCCTCCGAATGCTTCGACATCCCGAAGGTCGGCATTGGCGAACCGGGTCCGGTTCATGACCGACAGACTGAGGTCCGCCTGCCGTAACCTGGCACCAGAAAGGTTCAGGCCGCGCGCCTCCAGCCCGCCGAAGTCGCCCTGGAACAGATTGCAGCCCGCGCAACTGTTCCCGCCCCGCACCCGGGAAATCTGGCTCGCGTTCTGGGCCGTGGTGGGCACGGCGATCGCCAGCGCGAGGGCGGCGGCGACGGTTGTCAGGATCGGTTTCATCACAGGCTCCGGTCCTGCGCCGGAGCGATGCAGGACGCGAGCCAGTGTACCGACCAATCGTTACTATCCCTGCATGGACGGCGCCGCACCGCAGGTGTCGCAAATCCAGCCCGAGCCACGCTGCTGCAGGGTGAAATCACCGCACGCCGGGCAGGCGACGGCCTCGGTCGCGGCAGTCGGACGCAGCGGGTCGTCGGGCCGCCGTCCGAAGGGCAGCACCACCAGATTGTCCGGCGTGGTGCCTCGCGCGAAGCCCTTGGAGATAAACCGCGCCGCCGGCACCGTCTCCGGCTTACCGTCCTCGGCCTTGCCGCTGCCCAGTCCGTCGGCGTTCAGGCCCTCCGGGTCGGCATTGGCCAGTTCGTGGCGGTCCAGATAGGACACGCCCAACTCGCGGAATATGTAGTCCAGGATCGAGGTTGCGGAGCGGATCGAATCATTGCCGGTAACCCGGCCCGCCGGCTCGAACCGGGTGAAGACGAAGGCATCGACGAACTCGTCCAGTGGCACGCCGTACTGCAGCCCGATCGAGATGGCGATGGCGAAATTGTTCATCAGGCTACGGAAGGCGGCTCCTTCCTTGTGCATGTCGATGAAGATCTCGCCCAATTCGCCGTCGTCGTATTCGCCGGTGTGGACATAGACCTTGTGGCCACCGACGGCCGCCTTCTGGATATAGCCCTTGCGGCGATCGGGAAGTTTCCGACGGGTGCGGTCACGCTCGACGACCTTTTCCACGACACGCTCGACGGCCCGGGCCTCCGGCTCCCAGCGACGTTCGCGCGGCGCGGCCTCGGGTTCGCGCAGGTCGAGCAGCGGACCCGGCGGGGGGGCGGCCCGCTTCAGTCGCACACATCGTCGACCCTCGCGTGCCGCGTCCGCCAGCAGCTGGAGGGCCTCGCCCGATGTCGTCCGCCAGTCCAGAACCTTCGCCGAGGCGCGCGGGGCGGCGCTGATCCACCCGAGCGCCTCCAGCAAGCGGTCCTCAAATCCGCCGAGGTCCACAAGCGGTGCGATCAGCCTCTCTGGCGCACCGGTCCAGCCGGACAGGTCGGCGTGCCCAAGCGCCCAGCTCTGCGCCAACGCCACCTGAGTGGGGGTGAAGCCCAGACGCGCCAGCAGCGCCTCGTCCGGCTGGTCCAGGCCGAGGACGTCGCGAACGAAGCCCTCGTCGAGAACGGGCGTGCGAAAGGCGTCGGCAAGCGCATCGACGTCGGCGAGGGCCCGCTCGACGGCCTCCAGCTCCACATCGGTGAAGCCCCGCTGACGTAGATCGCCAGGATCGATGCCCGGCGCGTCAACAAGGGTCCGGTGCCCGAACAGATGGCGTTCGGCCGAGGCCACATCGCCGCCCTCCCACTCAATCGCGGTTGCCAGGGACGCCCGCAGACGAGAGCCGACCTCTCCGTCGCCGGTCTGCCAGGTCTCGCGGGCTGTCAGAGACGACAGGCCGAGACGCAAGGCGGCCTCCGCATCGTCCAGATACAAGCAGACGGCGACGGTCGGTCCAGCGGCGGCGCAAACCGTCTCGCCCAGACCGACCGCGAAGGCTTCGGTGTGTTCGCCGCCACGTGAAAGTGCGAGGTCAACGAGCCCGCCGAGCCCGATCGTCACGACGGCGCTGCCGTCCTGAACCATCGCTGAGGTCCACAGGGCCACGACGGCTTTCAGCGCGGCGGCGAAATCATCGCCAGTGAACGCTTTGAACGCCGGCAACGACAGCAGGACCGCCGGAGCCGCGCCCGCCGCGACGATCGCCGCGGCCGTGTCCGGATCGAAGGCCACGATCAGATCGCCGTCCAGAGACGCCTTGGCCAGGGAGGCGATTTCAGGCGCGTCGGAGGCGACCCGGCGTCGGTCGGCCAAGGCGACTATCGGGGCAGGGGTCGGATGCAGGACCGTCGGTTCGGTCCAACGCTCGCCCGCGACGGCGCGCAGGATGTCGGCGTCGCCGGCTCCGCAGCGCCGGGCCATCATTGCCGCGCGCGCCAGCGCCGGGTTTCGCGCCGGATCGCTGCAATCGCCGGGCGGGCCATCGCAGCGGCTTACGGCGTCGGCCACAAAGCCCAGGGCCCCCACCGCCGCCTCGACCGCCCCGGCCGAGAGCCGGTTGGACCGGCGCCGCGCCAGTTCGACATCCAGACTTCGCACCTCGGACGGGTCCGAAAGATCCGCGACCAACGCTGCGGTCGCTTCCGTCCTGGCCGGGCTCGCAAGTCCCAGGGTCATGGTGGCCGCCAGCGACCGGGCCGTGCCCGGACTGCCGCTCAATCGCTCTGCGAAGGCGGCAATGGCCTGTCCCAGCGGATCGTGACCGGATGTCGGGAGAGCCTCGAACTCGGCCCAGTCCAGCCAGGCCTCCACCTGGACCTCGGTCCAGCCGGGCGGGGTCGGTAGAGAGAGTATCCGGTCCGACCGCTCGATGC
>JBBQTX010000186.1:0-4572 GCA_038234475.1 Caulobacterales bacterium
CTGCCCCAGGTGGTCAAGTCGGCCCGGGTGATGAAACAGGCCGTGGCCCACCTCGAGCCTTTCATGGAGGCCGAAAAGGCGGGGAAGCCGCGCGAGCAGGCGGGCCGGATATTGATGGCCACGGTCAAGGGCGATGTCCACGACATCGGCAAGAACATCGTCGGCGTCGTGTTGCAGTGCAACAATTACGAGGTCATCGACCTGGGCGTCATGGTCCCGGCGGACCGCATCCTGGATGCGGCGATCGAGCACAAGGTGGATATCGTCGGCCTGTCGGGCCTGATCACCCCATCACTGGACGAGATGGTGTTCGTGGCGCGCGAGATGGAGCGGCGCGGTTTTTCGATCCCCCTGCTGATCGGCGGGGCGACGACCAGCCGGACGCATACGGCGGTCAAGATCGAGCCCGGCTATCGGGCGGGTTCGACCACCTATGTCGTGGACGCGAGCCGGGCGGTCGGCGTCGTGTCAGGTTTACTTTCCAAAACCGAGCGGGCGAAGAACGAGGCGATCACCCGCGACGAATACATCCGCATCCGCGAACAGTATGCGCGCGGGCAGGAGGTCAAGGCGCGGGCCGCCCTGCCCGCCGCCCGCCAGAACCGCTTCCGGCCTGAGCCGGCAACGCCCCTGCCCTGCGCCCCGTCCTTTATCGGCGTGCGCGCCTTCGAAAGTTGGGACCTGGCCGATCTGGCGGATCACATCGACTGGACGCCCTTCTTCGCCAGTTGGGAGCTGATCGGTCGCTATCCGCTGATCCTCGAGGACGAGGTCGTCGGTCAGGCCGCGACCGATCTGTTCGCCGATGCCCGGGCGATGCTGGAGCGGATCGTGGAGGAGCAGTGGTTCACGGCCAAGGGCGTGGTCGGATTCTGGCCCTCCAATGCGGTCGGGGACGACATCGCCGTCTATGCCGACGGAACGCGGACCACCGAGATCGCCCGCTTCCACACGCTGCGCCAGCAGATCAGGAAGTCGAACGGCAAGTCCAACCTGGCCCTGTCGGACTTCGTGGCCGAGACGGGTCAGGACTGGATCGGGGCCTTTGCGGTGACGGCAGGCCACGGCGAGCTGGAGATCGCCAAACGCTTCAGGGACGCGGGCGACGACTATTCGGCCATCATGGCAACGGCCCTGGCCGACCGGTTGGCCGAGGCCTTCGCCGAGGCGTTGCACAGGAAGGTGCGGACCGAACTGTGGGGCCATGCGGCCGACGAGGCGACGACAGTCGAGGATCTGATCGCCGAAAAATACCGGGGCATCCGCCCGGCGCCGGGGTATCCGGCCCAGCCGGACCATACGGAGAAGGCGACGCTGTTCCGGCTGTTGCAGGCCGAGGACAACGCGGGCATGGCCCTGACCGAAAGCTTCGCCATGACCCCGCCGGCCTCGGTCTCGGGCCTGTATTTCGGCCATGCGGAGAGCCATTATTTCGGCGTCGGCAAGATCGACCGCGACCAGATAGAGGACTACGCCCGGCGCAAGGGTTGGGACGTGGCGACCGCCGAACGCTGGCTGGCCCCGATCCTGAACTACGATCCGGACGCGGAGCCGCGGGTGGCGGCGGCCTGAGCCGACGCTCTTGGCGGGTCCGGCCGGTTGATCTACTCAAGGAACCCGGCCCGGAAGGGGCCAGTATGGAGCCCGGATGAGCCAGACGCGTGTGGACCGGCGGCGGGGCTGGCACTGGAGCGACTATTGGCGGAGCGGGCGCGCCGAGGTCATGACCATCGACACGCCGACCGGGCCGTCGGTCTTCGATACCGGCGCGATCTGGACCGACTGGTTCGCGGCGTTTCCCGCCGGCGCCCGGTTGCTGGATCTGGCGACCGGCAGCGGGCAGGTGGCGCGCCATGCCTCTGTCGCGGCGACGCGGGAGAACAAGGCATTCGAGATCACCGGCGTCGACTATGCCGAGGTCGGCCCGGTCGAGGGCTGCACTCTGATGGGCGGGGTGGCGCTGGAGTCGCTGCCCTTTCCGGCGGCGCATTTCGACGGGGCCTCGTCGCAGTTCGGCATCGAATACGCGGATACCCGGGCCGCGCTGGCCGAACTGGGGCGGGTGCTCAAGCCGGGTGGGCGGGCCCTGATGCTGGTCCATCACGCCGACAGCGTCATCACCCGCCAGACCGCGGGCCAGATCGCGGCCCATGACGCGGTCATGGGCCATGGCGCGGCGGTGCGGCTGGCCAGGCGGGCCTTCGCCGCCCATCGGAAGGCCCTGCCCCCGACCGACGTGCGGACGGCGGAAGAGGCGTTCCGGGAGGCGGTGCGGCGGGCGGCGGCCCGGCTGGAGCCCGACCCCGCCTTCAATCCGACCCGTCAGCTGGTCGGCTATCTGGACGATCTGGCCACCCGGATCGCCGCCTACGAACCCGTCAGCGCCCTGGCGCGGCTGGACATCTTCGAACAGAGCAATGCGGCCTGGCGGCATCGACAGCTGGCCCAGACACAGGCCGCGCTGGACGCGGCGGGGGTGGACGGCTTCGTCCAGCGGGCGCGACGGGCGGGGCTGACGCTGACCGAACGGGCCGAGGCGCACGACGGTCACGGGGCGTTGATCGGCTGGCGGATCGGCTTCGAAAACGGTTGGGGTCCAGACTCAATTGAAACCGAGTGAAATCAACCGCCCACAAAGTCCGCTCATCCCCGCGAAAGCGGGGATGAGCGGTATTGGAGTACGGACCTGAGCCGGCTTTAGCCGATCGGTGAATCGTCCAGACCGACGTCGGCGGGGGTCGCCGGCGGGGTGACGATATTGTCGCGCAGGCGTCGAGCGGCATGTTCGCACCGGCCCGGCAGACCGAAGAACAGACCGAAGGCCTGGCTGCGCAGGGTCTCGTCCCGACCGGCCAGCGGGGTCCATTTCGATGTGGCCTCGGCGGCGGCGGCGTCGGCGGCGGCGCGGCCGGCGGCAGTCTGGCGCGGCTCGGCGGCGTCCAGCGCGCCTCGGAAATCGGCGGCCTCGAGCTTGCCGAGGCGGATGATGTCCAGATCGAGTGGATCGCCGTTGGTCAGGGTCTCGCCGAGGGCGACGTGACCGTTCACCAGCGCCTCGCACCAGGCCACCAGCGGATAGTCGCTCGTGGGGGCTCCGCGCGGCATGGGGTTGGTATAGGCGACGGCCTCGCGGAAGCGGATCGATTCCGCCGTCTCGGCCGCAGGCGCGGCGGTGATCACCACGCCGTCCTGGGGCGCGGGCGGCGTCTGGGAGGCGAGCAACAGGGCGGAGACGAGGCTGACGAGCATGGGACACCGGACGCAAGGGGACGGAAGACGACGACGCAACGCTTGAACAGGGCCGATGGTTTTTGTGCGGCAAGGCGCGGCCAGCAAAAAGGGCGGCGGACCCGAAGATCCGCCGCCCCAGATTGTCTTTGACGTCAGGCCCTAGAAGTTGGCGGTGACACCGAAGAAGAAGTAACGGCCCAGCGAGTCGTACAACTGCGGGTAGGTGTTGCCGTTGCCGGTGGTGCCGACGCTGGTGGACAGTTGCGGATCGTCATCGAGCACGTTGTTGACGCCGGCCCGCAGGACGACCGTCTCCATGACTTGCCACGTCGCCGCCAGGTCGAGGTAGTTCTCGGCGTCGAAGAAGCGGTCGATACGGGTGCCGCCGTTGTTCAGCGATCCGTTCGTCGCGTTCAGAACGGCGAGTTCAACTTCGCCGAAATGACGCCACGTGGCCGAGAGGGACAGGTCCCATGGCGAAACCCAGGTCATCCGGGCGCGGTGACGATACTCGGGGTTGGGCGTGCCGCACTGGTTGGCGAAGAAGCCTGCGCAGTCATACACCGAGGCTGGTCCGCCGAGGCCGTTGTCCGTCTCCAGTTCGTTCAGGACAGTGCCGACGAAGGAGAAGGCCAGCGAGCCGTAGGTCGGCATGCCCCAGTCCTCAAGATCGACGCCGTAGTTCGCGTTGATGTCGATCCCGGAAGTCGCCAGACCGCCGATGTTGGTGTTCAGATCCTCGACCCGGCCGGTGCCGATCCAAAGTTGACCGCCGACATTGCGCCGAATACGGGCGCAAGACGCGGCATCACCCTGATTGTAGCAAAAGTCCAGAGTGTTCTGCGCCCCGGTGGTCGAGACCAAGCCGTCGATCTCGATCTTGAAATAGTCGACCGAGAGATTGAAGCGGGGCAGGAAGGTAGGCGTCCACACCGCACCGAAGGTGTAGGTGTCTGCCTCTTCGGGGTTCAGGTTGGGATTGCCGCCGCCCAGGAAGCTGTACTGGCCGGCCGGGCTGTTCAGGGCACCGCTGTCGGACTGGACTGCGGTCACCTGGTGCGGAGCCGCCCCGATGCACGCTGCTGGGACGCTGTTGTTCAGCACACCATCGTCGTTCAGGTCGTCGCAAGGATCGAAGTCCTGGTCGAACAGGTTGAAGCCCTGGGCCGCGAACAGGTCGATCACGTTCGGGGCGCGAACCGAGCGCGAGTAGCTGGCGCGAAAGCGAATGTCTTCGACCGGGGCATAGTCGGCACCGACCTTGTAGGTGTCGGTGCCGAAATTCTGATACTCCGAGCGACGATAGGCACCGTCGATCGAGGCCGAATAGGCCCAAGGCTG